>DJRM01000002.1:0-3088 GCA_002440085.1 Bacteroidales bacterium UBA6360 | reverse complement strand
AAAATTAAAACAGCTTCTTATTGTCCGGAGTTGCGGAGATCTATCAGGACCTTCATCGAGGTTCCGCGCCCATCGTCGATGAATTTGTATGCGTCGGCATATTTTTCAAACGGGAAGATATTGGTAATCAAAGGATCCAGAACTATTGACCCGTCATATATGCCCTTCACCGCACGGATGAAGTCTTCGTGGAGATACATCATCGTCCCGACAATATTCAGTTCATGCTCTCCGAGATGGAACATATTCACTTTCGGGTCTGCGGCAAACACCCCGACGGCAACGACGGTGCCGCCCTTTTCCACGCATTCCATAAGAGACCTGAGGCTGCTCTCCGCTCCTGCGACCTCAAATCCTGTCTGAAAGCCCTCGTCTCCGAAGATTTCCCCCACGACATCCTTCAGTGGCGTCGTGGCGACATTCAGAGTCTCCGAGATACCGCAGCGCCGGGCAATCTCAAGCCGACAGTCGCTGACATCCGTAATGAGAACCCTTTTCGCCCCGGCGGCAATCACCGACTGCGCCACGAGATTTCCTATGGTTCCGGCCCCTGACACCACCACATTCATTCCCTTAAGGTCGCCGGCACGTGACACGGCATGAACGCCCACGGCCGCCGGTTCCACCATAGCCCCGTATTCAAAGGCCATGTCGGACGGAAGTTTCACGACCCTGTCGTCATCAATCACGAAATAGTCCCGAGCCGCACCGTCAGCCTGAAAGGCCTGAACCCTCAGATGTTCGCAGACGTTGTACCGCCCTTTTTTACAAGGGCCGCATTTGCCGCAGACCAACTGCGGTCTCGCGGTGATTCTGTCTCCGATCGCACAAGCAGTTACCTCGCTGCCCACAGCCGTCACGACAGCAGAATACTCGTGTCCCTGCACCACAGGATAGAATGTAGCCGGATGGGTCCCGTGCCAGGAATGGATTTCGCTTCCGCATATTCCGATCATCATTATCTTCGCGAGAATCTGGTGCGGGCCGAGCTCCCGCACGTCGGGCTCTGCGGCTTCAATGAACTCGATGTGTTCCGGTTCAGTCAGGACTGTCTGTCTCATAGTTTATAGTTTATGTGTTACATATTTCTGCCAAATTTATGAACAATCTTCCTCATTGTCAATCATACGCAGGCTAAAACGATATATGATGGCAGGATGTGAATTTATTTTCGTAACTTTGGTGCCCGTTAGAAACATTTTATGAAAAACATTGCATTGAAACTATTGGCAGTCGTGGCTGCGGCTCTGGCGCTGTCGGGCTGCGACGGGAAGTCAGAAGAGCTTAAAGTGGTCTCGTTCAACGTCAGGATGGGAGTCGCGGACGACGGCGAAAACTCCTGGGAAAACAGAAAGGCCGCCACGGCGGAAATGATCCGGCAAATCAGACCGGACATAATGGGGCTCCAGGAGGCATTCGGGTTTCAGGCCGACTACATAAGGGAAGAGTGCCCGGAATATGACGGGGTCGGGGTCGGACGCGATGACGGAGCCGACGCGGGAGAAAGGATGATGATTTTCTACCGGACGGAAACGGTTGAGATGCTTGACTGGGGAACGTTCTGGCTCTCGGAGACCCCGGAAGTGCCGTCGTTCGGATGGGACGCTGCCTGCCGCCGAACTGCGACATGGGCGCTTCTTCGGACGAAAGAGAGCGGGCGGAAGTTCTACTATGTCAACACTCACCTTGACCACAGGGGACGGGCCGCAGAGAAGAACGGGCTCAATCTCATCGTCAACAGAATCGGCAGCATTAATCCTGAAGGTTTTCCGATGGTTCTCACGGGCGACTTCAACGTCCTTCCGGAAGACTCCGTGCTCGACGAGCTCGACAATGTGATGCACAGCGCCCGCGCCACAGCGGAGGTCACGGACTCGACGGCCTCCTTCAACGCGTTCGGTCAACCGCTGAAGAATGCCGCTGTCGGCGACCAGTTCATCGACCTGGCCACGACTGACGGGCTGATACTCGACTACATCTACTACAGCGGCTTCTCCGGATGTCTCAGTTTCCGCACCGTCACCGAGAGCTTCGCCGGCGTTCCCTACATCTCCGACCACTACCCCGTAACGGCCGTTCTCAAATTCTGAGACAGCGCCGCCCTGTCCTCATATATCCCAAGACATGTCCCAATCTTTCCCGGAAATGCTTCGGGGGCCGCGATGGGATAAAGAGAATGAGTTATTGGGATTTTTTACCCTATCGAGTAGCTTTCGGTGCGGTCATGCGCGATAACCTTATTGAACGCAGATATGGGGTATATGTGATCGCATGATGCGAGCACGAAGCCATAGTCTAAACAAGAAGGGCGCAGACCATTGACACGACAAAATTAGTTTATTTTGGCGAAGAAAGGGAATCAGAAAATGTTGCGGACGAGGCGGCGGTATTTGGCTGGGCTGCGCGACATAATCCATTGAGGGGTGCGGCGGAGGGGGCGCGGGAGGCAGCAGGCGAGGGCGGCGGCTTCGGACGCGGAGAGACGGGCGCAGGAGTGACCGTAGTAGAACTGCGAGGCGGCCTCTACGCCATAGAGTCCCCTTCCGGTTTCAGCGACATTGAGATAGACCTCAAGAATGCGGTCCTTGCCCCAAATCAGCTCGATAAGGACAGTCCACCACGCCTCGATGATTTTCCGCGCCCATGTGTTCGTGCAGAATGTGAATACATTCTTGGCGGTCTGCTGGGAGATTGTGCTGCATCCGCGGATTTTCGTCCCCCTCTTCCTGTGGTCCTCAAGCATCTTCCGCATCGCGTCAATCTCGAATCCCAT
Source organism: Bacteroidales bacterium UBA6360 (assembly GCA_002440085.1). Classification (GTDB taxonomy): domain Bacteria; phylum Bacteroidota; class Bacteroidia; order Bacteroidales; family UBA932; genus Cryptobacteroides. The sequence goes on along the minus strand of DJRM01000002.1, from coordinate 315 downwards.
GTGGCGACGGAAATATGCATCCTCGGACATAATCACGGCCTGTCCCATATTCCCCGAAATCCTCTCCAGCGGCACCCACTCCTGCCGTGTCCGGAACTTAGGGTCGTCCCGGAACTCGACTGAACGCTTGAGCATCAGCGGAGTCCAGCGTATCGGCACATACTTCAGCACCGCGACCAGCACGACACTGAACGCGACGAACCCCAGCGGAATCCGCAGAAACAATATTTTCTTCCATTTTTTCATCGGTGCTACAAGGCATCACGCGACAACCCACTTCTCGACGGTGCGGGTCGCGGAGGAAATGTTCACTCC
>DJRM01000077.1:6352-15415 GCA_002440085.1 Bacteroidales bacterium UBA6360 | reverse complement strand
CCTCTACACCGTGGAGCATTTCTTCACGGATAATGGCTTTCTTCCCGAGGAAGATCCCTCTTTCTGGCCGGAATCGGAGTACCACACCTCCGCCGGACTTACGAACCCGGACATCACGAAGATAAATGTCCGCCGCGAGCCGCGCTACTACGCCGCAATCTCATTCGACGGGGACGAATACTCGACGAAGATTGCCGCCGGGAACCCTCTGTACAGCGAAATGCGGAACAATACGAAAACCGGATATGACGCCGGCATCTGGGGAACGAGGAACTATGTCGTGACCGGCTGGCTCAACAAGAAGTGGGTACATCCGAACTTCCAATACACGGGCACCGGCTGGAGCAACAACTACGCCTCCTGCAAGGCTCCGTTCCCGATTGTGCGGCTTGCGGAGATGTACCTCTCGCTCGCCGAATGCGAGGCCCAGTGCGGCAACGACGGCGCGGCCATATCGTATGTGAACAAGGTGCGCGGGCGTGCCGGTATAGCTCCATGGACGGAGGCACTGCTTGCGGAGAAGGGCAAGACTGCGCTTCAGGCCGTGCTGGACGAGCGCTTTGTCGAGTGCTGGCTTGAGGGCTACCGCTACTACGACATTCGCCGCTACCTTCAAGGGCGCGAGAGGCTTTCCACCGGCAACTGGAAGGGGCTCAATGCTGTGCAGACCTCCCCGTCGTTCGCCTCGTTCAATGAGGTTGTCGATATAGCTCAGCCGTTCGACTGGAACGACAGGATGTACCTTATGCCTGTCTCCAACAATGAGGTGTATTCCAACCCTAACATGGTCCAGGCTCCGGGATATTGATGCCCTTGCGCTGATGATGAAACATGAAACCAATGATTTGCAATGAAAAGAATATCTATAGCAACCATATTTTTGTCTGTGCTGCTCCTTGCCTCGTGCAGGGAGGAATACAAGCTTTTTCCTGACCGGTATAACAGGATTCTGTCAATCAAGAACAGCGGCGTACGGGAACTCCGCAGCGGAAATACCGTCAAGGAATACAAGGACTCGATTCTTGTCCTGAAGGGCGGCGGCAATCCGGACGGGGACGCATTCGCCCGGATTGAGGTCATGAGCCTCGCCAAAGCCTGCGAGACTTTCGGCTATGACGAGGGCAGCCTGGAAATAATTGACGAAAGCTCATATTCCATAAAGGACGGGGACGAGGTCTCACTCTTGGGAAAATCGCGCAGCCGCTATGTCCCTCTGGTCTTTTCTCCGGAGGACATCTATCGGCAGGCGCTTCGGGCTGAGGGGAAGACCCTGGTTCTTCCGGTCGCCCTGCGGAGCGAAACCGACACCGTCAACACTTCAAGCAGCACGGTTCTCTACCGTTTCGACATCAACGGTCCGGAGGTTGTGTGGCCGGATCAGTCGGACATAAGAGCGGAGATTGCATTGAGGGAACTTGACATCGACATCGAGGCCAAGGTCGAGTACAGCGAGAGCAACCTCACCCCGTTTGTCGGAAAGATTGTCACGGACGGTCTTGAAACCCTTGTGGATGAATACAATACGAAGAACGCCACATCATACGGCCTGCTTCCTGCATCGGCATGGTCCTTCGACGGGATCAACGTTACAGCCAAGACGGAAATCGTCAAGGGTAAACTGCATCTGAGCAGGAATGGACTGTCTTCCGACGAGACCTATCTGCTTCCGCTCAGGCTTGACGGCAGCTCTTGTCCGGTAGGCGCTTCGGAGGAGGTACGTTATCTTGTCGTCACCAATCCGAAATATGTCTATCGTCCGGTTGACCGCACGGGCTGGAAGCTCGTCTATGTCAATTCTCAGGAGCATTGGTATGGGGAAACTCTTGATCTGCAATGGTTTGCTACATACGCTTTCGACGGAAGACCGGAGACTACATGGGGAACGCAATGGAACGGGGCTGTGTCAAATCCTTCATGGGACGACTATACATACGAGCCCGCCGACAAGAATCTGCATTCGATTGTCCCGACTCTGTTCGAGGGCTCGCGTGAGATTCCGAACATCATCATGGTGATTGACCTCGGGCGTGAGTACAGTCTCGGAGGCGCGGGGATTCTGCAGTCGGCCAAATTTAATGAGCAGAAGGTCAAGAGATGCGAGGTTTACACGGAAAGCTCCTTTGAATTCAAGACCGTGCGGGACGGCGGCAGCATTGCCAATTACAGCACTCTCGATGAAGGGAACGACTGGAAGCTTCTCACTACCGTCGAGATGGACTGGCCGGTCAGGGAATATTGGTCGCAGGTGCAAACGGCGGTGAAGGGGCGTTATGTGAAGATACGTCCGGTTGAACTGTTTGAGGGGCTGGATCCGAAGGCCGTGAACATCGCCGAGTTCTATCTGAGCGAACTCGTGTCTGTCGATGGATATCCTGTGAAATAGGTTGTGCGAAGAAATGAAGTGCCTCAGAATGAGGATGATAACACATAATAACATATAAACAAATGAACATGAGATCTGAAAAATTTAACCTCTGTGGGAGGAATTATTGTTCCCCAAAATTTGCGGTGGAGTGCATTTTCACCGAATCAGGATTTGCGGCGTCCGACGACCGTTTTGACGGGACGAACGGAACCGAGGTAATGGGAATGAACCCGTATGATGAACTTTAATCGAATGACTATGAAAAACAGAATTTTTGCCGCCGCTGCAATGTTCGCAGCTATGGTCTCCGTTTCCTGCTCTAAGGTTGCGGGTGTTGAGGAGAAACCGTCATACACATACAGGTTTGCGCTCGTGAACGAGGTACTTCCCGCTGTCAAGTCCGATATGACAGGCGATCACCTCGCTTTTGAGACAGGAGACTGGCTCGGATTCTCGCTTGAAAAGGACGGGAATATTGTCTATACTCAGCGAACAAGCATACAGACTACGGAACCGCGACCTGTTTTCGGGTTCACGACGGACATTCAGATGAAGGCCGGCGACCGTATATGCGTGGTGTCGCCTCGTGTACTTCCGATAAATAACGGAAATTTCAATGACCTGCGGGAACCGGTAAATGCCGGCCCGATGCAGAGCATAACCATTCCGCTTGTGCAGAGCCATAAGGGCGGAAAGTTTGACGGAACCGCGATGCCGATGGTGAGCGTGCCGTTCACTTTTACCGAGGATATGCTTGTGGGTGCGGACAATAAGATTCAGTCGGTGAAATTCCTCAATCTCGGAGCTCTGCTTGATTTCCGGGTGTTCTCGACGACTGGGGAATATCAGGGCGAGACTGTCCGGGACGTGATTTTCGAGGCGGACAAGAACATCGTCGGCGAGTTTAAAATCAATGTGCAGAATGTCAATCCCGATGATGAGACCACGCTTGCCATTGACCTTGCCTCCACAAGGGCTGAAGGTGATTTCGCGACGCCTCTGACAAATGCCGCGAGGACGGAATCTGATGCTAAGGTCGGGACAGACAAGGACAACTCCGGCTCCGTGAGGATGGTCGTGGCTCCGGGAACATATGCCGGGAAGGTGAAGGTGCGGACGGACAAGGCCTATTATGTGTTCAACATGTCAGCGGCACGGACGTTTGACCGTAACGGGATATATCCTCTCGGGCTTGACCTTGCGAAGGCTACGCGGGTTGTGATGGAGGCTGTTGACCAGACTCAATGGCAGTGCAAGTTCGTTAATGATGACAATCCTGCAGGTTGGGGAAAGGTCGGAAATATGATTGATGGAAAACTGACCACGGCGTGGATACAGACTTATGACAAGCCGATTTGGGACGGAAAAACGGACGATTTGAATTATGGAAGTTCTTGCGATGACTTTGTCTCTATGAATATGGAATGGCATAGGGATATTCCGAACATTGTCTTTGTTTTTGACTTCAAGAAAGATGTTGAAGTCGGAAGAGTCGGCATCGGAAAACTGCCGGAAAGCTGGCCTTATAATCATGATCTTCGTAACTGCGAGTTTTACATCGGGGCAACATGGTCATTCAAGAGTGCGGGAACGAATGCTTCCTATCCTTACTGGACGGGCGGCGGCACATTGGAGAACTACAACACCGCCAACGACGGCAACGACTGGAAGCTTGTCCTGACGGCAACCGACATCCCTAAGGAAAACGGAATATTTTGGTACGACGTTCCGGAGACCGTAGGCAAGGCCGACAGGACGGGACGCTATCTGAAGATTCGTCCTACTGCGGGCTACAGAGGCAACACGCCTTGCGAAATCGCCGAGATCTATGTCGACGGCATCGTGACGGGGAACACCGCTGAGGTGGAATAATGCAACGGAAGTAAACATACAATGAAGATTATCAGAACATTTTTAGGCAAGGTGCTCTTGTGCACGGCAGCGCTGCACCTTGCCATTGCCGCCGGAGGAACGGTTCTTCTTGCCGGCTGCACACCGGGGAGCGACGTCCCGGACAACACCAAGCCGACGGACAGGCCTTCCGTAGAGGACGGGCAGGGAGGCTATCTCTTCGCGCACATGACAAATGCGGACTACGGCTCTCTGTTCTACTCCATTTCCCGCGACGGGCTCAGCTGGGAGACTCTGAACGGCGGCAAGGTGATTCTCGAAAGCTATTTTGGCCATCCTGACATCTGCGAGGGACCGGATGTGTTCGGAAACGCCGGCCGGAGGTGGTATATGATAGGCGTCGTGCGCGGCTCGTCGAAGGAGTCGCTGGTGCTCTGGCACACGACCGACCTCGTGGTGTGGAAGAACAGGGTGCTCGACGGGGACAAGTTCGTCGTTGACCATCTTGGCGTCTATAATGAGATTCCGTTCGTGGGAGCGCCGAAAATGTTCTACGATGAGGACAGCAGGCAGTTCATCATCACCTGGCACGCCGGGGAATACTACCGCAAAAGACAGGAGGCAAAGACTGCCGAGGAACTGGAAATGTACGACAGGAAGAACTGGGAAACCATGAAGACCTGCTATATGCTGACAAAGGATTTCGTGGACTTCACGAGGCCGAAGCGGCTCTTTGCGGCTCAGGACGGCGGTGACCTTGCCCCGATTTACTTTACGGGAGCCGATGCGGATATTTCCCTCATTGATGTGATAATCAGAAAGTTCAACGGTAAGTACTACGCCATCATGAAGGACGAGCGCTGGGAAGACAAGGCTCCGAAGACCCACAAGTCCATAAGGATTGCCTCGTCGGACAATCTGCTCGGTCCCTACACCAACCCCGGGCCTTCCGTAAGTCCGAACTGGCGTGAGGCTCCTATCATGGTCCGCACTCCGGAAGGCAAGTTCCGGCTCTACTACGAGAACTACGGGGAGCACGCCTACGAGATGCGTGAGTCCTCGGCGATTCAGGGCGCTCCGTGGAAGGATGTGACGAACTTCTACCCTCCGGAGGACGGCCGTCATGGCTGCATCGTCCATGTCGATGAGGAGACTTACCGGAACATCGAGAAAAACTACAAGTAAATCCTCTCTCTTGTGAGGATGAGCTGAAGATAAAGAATATATGAAGAAAATATATCCCCTTATCATAGCTGCGGCGCTTATCGTGTCATGCACCTCTCGTCAGCCGCAGGCGGTGAAGCCCCCGCTTATGGGCTGGAGTTCGTGGAACGCATATATGGTTGATATTTCCGACTCCATAATCACTCATCAGGCCAACCTTCTCGTCGAACGCGGTCTCAAGGACGCCGGTTACGGAAACATCAACATCGACGACGGATTCTTCGGCTACCGCGACGAACGCGGTTACATGATTCCGCATCCGGTGAGGTTTCCCGGCGGCTCCGCGCAGATGCGTTCCATCTCCGACCACATCCACTCCCTCGGCCTTAAGGCCGGAATCTATTCCGATGCCGGCGACAACACCTGCGGGTCGAGCTACAACAAGGACCTGAACGGGCTTGGGGCGGGACTCTGGATGCACGATGTTCAGGACGCGGACCAGTATTTCAACAACTGGAACTTCGACTTCATCAAGATTGACTACTGCGGGGGCATACACCGCCGCCTTGAGGAAAAGGACCGTTATGAGGAAATCCGTCAGGTGATTGACAGCGTGGCGGGAAGGCACATCGACATCAATGTCTGTCGCTGGGACTATCCGGGGACATGGGTTGAGAAGCTTGCAGACTCGTGGCGGATTTCGGAAGACATACGTCCCGTCTGGTCTTCTGTCCGGCACATCGTGGAGAAGAATCTCTATCTGTCCGCTTACGCACATGACGGGCACTACAACGACATGGATATGCTCGCAGTCGGCTACAACATCAAGCCTTCGCCGTTCTGGGAGGACGGGCTCGGACTTAGCTATGCCGAGGAGGAGGCGCATTTCGGGATGTGGTGCATAATGAGCTCGCCGCTGCTTCTTGGCTGCGACATCGAGTACATCCCGGAGGAGACGATGCGGATAATCACCAACCCGGAGCTGATTGCCGTGAACCAGGACCCGCTTGGACTACAGGCTCATGTGGTTCAGCACGAGGGAGAGACATACGTCTTCGCTAAGGATATCCTGCGTCGCCATGGAGGTGCGAGGGCCGTCGCTCTCTATAATCCTTCTGGCTCTGAGGCCTCGTTCAGCGTTCCGGCCGATGTGCTGGAGTTCACCGGTCAGATGAAGCTGCGCGACCTCAACCTGCGCTCCGACCTTGCTCCGTGCGGAGTCATAGAGATGACGCTGCCGCCTCACACAGCGAAGATTCTCAAGGTTGAGGGGGAGCGGATTGAGCCCGTCCTCTATGAGGCGGAGTGGGGCTATTGTCCGGACTTTACCGCAATACGCGGGACGGGCGTGAAGTACATCCCTGTCGAGGGGGGTTCCGGACGCGCCGTGGCGACGAACCTCGGAGACTCGCCGACGAATTATCTCGAATGGGGTGACGTCTTCAGCCTCAAGGGCGGGAAATACAGAATCTCCGTTCGGTTTTCCTCGCCGGAAGCCGTTGGCTTTGAATTGGTTGTGAACGGAGAGGCACATCATGCGTCGGTTGCCGCGACGGACTCCGCATTCGTTGAGATTCCGTTCGAGGTGGAACTCCGCAAAGGAGAGAATGATGTCAGGATATGCTCTGTAACATCATCGAAGGCTGCCTTTGACTGCATACGGCTCGTGAGTCTGTGAACATAGTTTAGAAATTCACAAATGAAAGTTTGCCCGGCAGTGATTCTGCTGGCCCTGACGGTATGCTGCAGGCCTGCGGCAGGGGAGGATAACGGTGAGAGGACGGAGGTGAACGGTCATATCCATGGATCCCGTCAGAACGCACACAGGCTCGATGACAATGTTTTTCGGGACATCGATGCCTTCGCAGGAACTGATTGACGCATATTCGGTTGAAAAACGCGTGTCTTCGGCCACCCCGCCGGCATACGTTGCATATTCTCTTGACGACGATGTCGTGAAACCGAACGAAAACAGCGTGGCCTGGTGCGCCGCCCTTAGAGAGGCCGGAGTCCCGGTCAGGGAGATTCCGCATGAGACCGGCGGCCATCAGTGGAACCACTGGCAGGATTTCCCCTCTTCGATGTTCGAATGGATTGCATCGCTTCACACGTATAACACCGGCCAGATGGGATTTATTTTGCAATAATCTCAAAAAGGTGTAAATTTGCCCGTATGATAATCTCAAAAAGGTGAAATATGTTAAGGCGTAAAGTATATGGGCAACTGCTGGATTGGAAACGGGAGAGAAATGGTTCAACGGCTCTGTTGATAGAAGGAGCAAGGCGAATCGGGAAAAGCTATATTGCGGAGTTGTTTGCAAGGAACGAGTATGAATCCTATATTCTCATAGACTTCTCAAAGGCTTCTCCCATAGTGAAGTCCTGGTTTGATTTGTATCTTGAAGATATTGACACGCTGCTTGAAAACATACAGCTTTATTATCGGAAAAGACTACCGGTAAGAAAGTCACTGATTATTTTTGATGAGGTACAGGCTTGTCCAAGAGCCAGAGAGGCCATCAAGGCACTTGTTGCCGACGGACGTTTCGATTACATCGAGACAGGTTCTCTCATATCCATAAAGAAAAATGTCAAGGGGATTCTGATTCCTTCCGAGGAAGACTCGATAGATATGTATCCTCTGGATTTTGAGGAGTTTCTGTGGGCGATGGGTGATGATATGCTGATGCCTTACATCCGGAGGCAGTTCAGTGAGATGAAACCTATGTGCGAATTTCATCGGCGTGCGATGGAATATTTCCGGAAATATCTGATTGTCGGAGGTATGCCGCAGGCTGTGAATGCATACGTGGAGTCTCTGGACTTCAATAAGGTTGATGCAGTAAAGAGGCAGATATTGAAACTTTACAGGAATGATATCAGAAAGTACGCTGACAATTATGAGACGAAGGTGACGGCCATATTTGACGAGATTCCTGCCCAGCTTTCAAGACACGAGAAGAAGTTTCGCTTGTCATCACTTAGTGATGACGCGAGAATGCGTGAATATGAGGATGCTTTTTTCTGGCTTGATGACGCAAGAATTATCAACTGCTGCTACAACACTACAGAACCGAGCATGGGACTGCGACTAAACGAGGAAAGGACGACTTTGAAGTGCTATATGGCAGATACCGGACTGCTTCTCAGCCATACGTTCAATGCGCGGGGGCTCATGTCACAGGAAATCTATCAGAAGCTGATGTTCGACAAACTAGAAATCAATGAAGGCATGCTTGTCGAGAATATTGTAGCACAAATGCTGAAAAGCAGCGGTCATAAACTGTACTTCTATAGTTGCAGCGATGCGGATGCCAAGAGCAGGATGGAAATAGATTTTCTTATACAAAAGGAAATGATAACAGCCCGTCATAACATTTCTCCGGTGGAGGTGAAAAGCGGGCAGCGCTATACATTATCTTCTTTGAAAAAGTGCATCGATAAGTATGGAAATTTTCTATCGACGCCGTATGTCCTTCATTCGAAGGATTTAAAACAGGAAGACGGTGTCGTTTATCTTCCGCTCTATATGACACCGCTATTGTAGCGCATAGTTCATGACATTTCCGGCGGTTATTTCTGCCGTCATGTCAGAATTTCTCACAGCGAGCTGCCGCCGATGAAGCCTCGGAGCAATGAAGTGGCCGGGACATCCTTGTCGGAGACGGGGAAGAAGTAGTAGA
>DJRM01000077.1:5966-6327 GCA_002440085.1 Bacteroidales bacterium UBA6360 | reverse complement strand
TGTGCGCCTCGCTGTACTCCGGGCAGTTCTTCGGGATTGTCCGGAGAATCTGTTCCGCGTGGGGACGAAGGACGGCGAACTCGACGAGGTAGGCGGAGTTGAACAGCACGTCGGCGTTCTCCTGAAACGGATAAATCCACTTCACCTCGGCGCGGCGCACGTTCGGCCAGTTGCTGATGGTCGCCTCGGGGGTGAACGCCCCCTTGTTGTAGTCGCGCACTATGCGGCGGAGGAGGCGGTTGTCGCTGGTCGGGATGCAGTTGTGGTCGTCGATGGAGATGCTGGTGATGGTGTTGATGAAGATGCTGAACTTGCTCGCGTCCGGAACCTTGTCGGTGAGGCGCGGGTTCAGGGCGTGGAT
>DJRM01000077.1:0-5891 GCA_002440085.1 Bacteroidales bacterium UBA6360 | reverse complement strand
AAGTTGTATTCCGGCACCTGCACCGTCTCGCCTGCGAGGAGCCTGAGGATGTCCTTCTGGAGGGCGACATGATCGACGGTGTCGAAGTTGTCGAAGTCGTAGTTGCCGTCGGGGAGCTTTGGGGTGTCGAGGCGGTTCACGAAATAGTCGTCGGTGGAGAAAGAAATCGGGTGCAGTCCGCAGGCCTTGAGCTGGACGCTGAGCCGCTTGCAGAATGTGGTCTTTCCGCTGCTTGTCGGGCCTGTGATGAGCACGAGCCTTACCGGAGACGCAGCGTGGAAGCGCCTGTCGATTTCCTCGGCAATCTGCACTATCTTCTTTTCCTGAAGCGCCTCGGCGACCTGAATCAGCTCGCTTGCCTTGCCCTTCTGGCAGGCGATGTTCACGTCCCCGACGCTGTCCAGCTTCATGAGTGCATTCCAGTGGATGCTTTCCGAGAACACGTCAAATGTCTTAGGCTGCTCGAAGAACGGCGCGAGCTGCTCCGGGTGGTGGCGGTCTGGCACGCGCAGGAGCATTCCGCTGCGGTACCGCTCAAGTTCCCACACGCCGAGATAGCCGGACGAGGGGACGAGCGTGTCGTAGTAGTAGTCGGCGCTGCCTCCGAGGGTGTAGTAATCGACATAGACCGGTCTTGTCGTGCCGATCAGCTTAGTGACGTCGGAGCGTCCGTCCCTCGCGAAGACGGCCTCCGCCTCCTCCGCCTGCACCTCCTGCCTGTAGAACGGCAGGTTTTCCTTCACGATTTCGCGCATCCTTTCACGGATTTTCGCCACGTCCGTTCCGTCAATTCCGAAGCCGTCGGGCTTTATGAGCGAGCAGAAATATCCCTTTGAAATGGGGCGGCGCATATAAATCCTGCATCCGGGGAACACGTCCCTCGCGGCCTTGCTCAGCAAGAAGCAGAGCGAGCGGCAGTAGGCGCTGCGGCCGCTGTAGGTGCGGTAGTCGAGAAATTCGACGTCCTTGTTGTTGTAGAGCCTGAACCTCAGTCCCTGGACGACATTGTTGACCTTTGCCGCGACGATGGGGTAGGGCTTGTCGAAATTGAACTCGCTGACCGCATCAAGCAGGGTGGTTCCCTCCGGAAATTCCCTGAATGTGCCGGTGTTCCTGCAGAAAACCTTGACCATTGATATATTACGTTAAAGATTTTGCCTGACTATCGCGGATATTCCCGAAAAAATCGGCTTCTCCGTTCATTTCGTTCGCAAAAATAGGAAAAATTATGCTAAATTTGCGCTTCAGAACTGAAGATGCCGAACATTTTTATATTTCGAAATCATATCGGCCTCGGATGAATCCAAAACAAACAAATATTTTATGAGTACAGTCCACATTATCGACCACCCGATGATTCAGCACAAGCTGAGCATCATGCGTGACAAGAACACAGGTTCAAAGGATTTCAGACAGCTTCTGACGGAAATTTCACTTTTCATGGGGTATGAGGTCACCCGCGACCTTCCGCTTGACTACAAGGAGATTGAGACGCCTATCTGCAAGATGATGGCTCCGAAGGTTTCCGGCCGAAAGCTTGCAATCGTTCCTATTCTCCGTGCCGGAATGGGCATGTTGGAGGGTATGCTGACCCTTATTCCTGTCGCGAAGGTCGGGCACATCGGGCTGTACCGCAACGAGGAGACCCATGAGCCTGTGGAGTATTTCTGCAAACTTCCTGAAGACATCCAGCAGAGGCTCGTCATCGTGACCGATCCTATGCTCGCGACCGGCGGAAGCTCAATCGACGCGCTCACGCTCCTGAAGAAGCACGGCTGCGCGAACATCCGTCTGATGTGCCTCGTGGCCGCTCCGGAGGGAATCAAGAAGGTGCAGGAGGCTCACCCGGACGTTGACATCTATGTCGCCGCCGTTGACGACCATCTGAACGAGAACGCCTATATTGTGCCGGGACTGGGCGATGCCGGTGACCGCATATTCGGAACAAAATAGGGGGGCGGGGCGCCTAAAAGGCGGTCTGCTGCGTTGCATGTGAAATTCAAATCCTCACAACCGGGAGGTTGCTCCAGTTTGAATTCCCCAGTGCGCCTTGCATCTCATCCTTTTATGCATCCCCTTTCTCTAAGCGCTTCATACCACTTTGGAAAAGTGCTTCGTGAAAATAAAAAAGGTTGGCTTGGATCGCTCCTTGCCAACCTTTTGTCTTTCGCCAGAATGAAATATATTATTTCCTGCGCTTCCTGGCGCCTTTTTTCTTGCGGCTGTTGAGGAGAACGACGATGATGACTGCGATGACCGCGACGGCTATGCAGATGTAGGTGAAGTAGCCGGCGTTGTCGCCCTTGACTCGGGACCACATCTTGAGGAGAGCTTCGGTGCGGTCGCCGCTGTCGTGCATCATTCCGCAGTGCTCCATGATGGAGGCGTTAGGGTACATTACCGGGTTGAGACATACGGACTTGCCTTTTTCTCCGAAGAAATAGCTTGCGTCGAGCGGGGCGAAACTGTCGTCCGTCATGGCTTCGAGAATCTCGTCGCCGCCGATGGCGCTTACATATCCGATGACTTCCATATTGCGGATGGCGTTCTCCGGAAGACACATGAAGTCGATGAAATAGCGCGCGGCCTGCACGTTCTTCGCGTATTTCGGAATGACCCAGCCGTCAAACCACACCGTGCTTCCTTCCTTCGGAACCGCGTATGCGAGTTTCACTCCGACCTTTTCGGCCTCTTCAATGGCCCACTGCGCATCGCCGCTCCATGAAAGGTTAATCCAACCTTTTTCCTTGGTCATGGCTTCCTTGCCGAAATCCGCTTCCCAGCCGAGTACGTTGCCCTTGATCTCGTTGAGGTAGTTCTCCACCATTGCGATGGACTCGTCGGAGGAGTCGCTGCAGACAGACTGAAGCGAAACCTCTCCGGATGCAATCTGATCCTTATGCAGGGCGATGTTGAGAGAGGTATAGACATCCCTGAACGCATCCTTGATGAAGATTTTTCCCTTGAATTTAGGGTTCTTCAGACAGTCCCAGCTGGAGGCTTCCTCTTCTGTCACATATTTCGGATTATAGAGTATGCCCGTCGTCCCCCACATGTATGAAACCACATAGTCCTCGGCATTCTTTCCGGAACTCTCGATTTCAGCGAGCTTCTCTTTCATGAACGGAGCGATGTTCACGGTGTAGTCCGGTGTCTTGCCGAAATCGCGGCTGATAGGGAGGAGGAGATCCTGCCGGAGCATACGCTCTATGATATAGTCCGACGGACACACGATGTCGAAGTCCTCGTGGCCGAGTTCAATCTTCGAGAGCATGATTTCGTTGACGTCGAAGAGCTGGTAGATGATTTCGACCTCTTCGCCGGTCTGTTCCTTGTACCATGTCTTGAATTCGTTGAGCAGTGCCTCGTCGATGTAGTCTGCCCAGTTGTAGATCTTGAGGGTGTGAGCCCTGTCGGCGGCACCGCAAATCATCGCCGCCCCGAAAAGAATGCCCGCAAGTGCGGAGAAAAACCTTTTCATTTCTTTTTGTTTGATTTTTATTATTTTTTACGATTACTTACAGATCTTATGTTAATGATAATCAGAAGAATGAGCACGAATATGAATATTAGTGTCATAATCGGGCGGATCTCCGGCGTGAGACCTCCCTTGCGCGCATCCGCGTAGATGTAGGTCGAGAGGGTTTCGAGACCTCCGTTGCCCTTGGTGAAGAGCGTGACCGCAAAGTCGTCGATTGAGAGGGTGAACGCGAGTATGAATCCGGAAATCATACCCGGCTTAATCTGCGGGACAATGACCTTGCGCATTGCCTGCGAGGGGGATGCACCGAGGTCAAGAGCCGCCTCGTAGATGTTGGAAGGCATCTGGCGGAGCTTTGGCATAATGCTCAGGATAACATAAGGCGTGCAGAACGAGACATGCGCCAGAACTACAGTCGTGTAGCCTTGAGTTATGCCGAGGGCCACGAAGAGGATGAACAGCGAGATACCCGTTATTATGTCCGGGTTGAGCATCGGGATGTCATTGAGCAGGTTCATCACCTTGCGTTTGCGTCCGTGCAGATTATATATCCCTATGGCAGAGATAGTTCCGAGTGCTGTGGACAGAAATGCGGAAATAAGGCCTATCGAAAGCGTGTTCTCTATGGCTCGTATGAGCGAACTATTCAGACCACCGCTGAAGATGCTCTTGTAGAGTCCCAGAGAGAACCCTGTCCAGTTGCCGAGCACCTTGGCTTCGGTGAACGAATAAATCGCGATGATGATTATCGGCGCATAGAGGATAATCAGCAGAATCCAGATGTATGCCTGTGCAAAGAACTTTTTCATCAGAGCAGCCCTCCCGCCTCACTGGCCTGCTTGTCCTCCGAGTCGGAGAACAGGGTCGTTATACCTATGATAAGGAGCATTATCAGCGCGATGGTGGAGCCGTAGTTCCACATGCCGTTGTTGATGTTCTCCTGAATTGTGGTTCCTAGCAGCTTCACCTTGTTGAGGGTGAGAAGCTCTGAAATTGCGAACGTCGAGATTGTCGGCATGAAGACCATCATCACCCCGCTCATTACCCCGTGCATCGACAGCGGAACCGTCACCTTTGCAAATACCCTTGCCGGGCTTGCCCCGAGATCCTGGGCGGCCTCGATGTATGAGCGGTCGAGCTTTTCGAGCGTGTTGTAAATCGGATAAATCATGAACGGCAGGAAGTTGTAGACCATGCCGAAGATGAGTGCCCCTTCTCCGAGCGGAATGCGCAGGAAGTCGAAGAGCGCGACGGTCGCGAGGGTGCGGATGAGCATGTTTATCCACATCGGAAGTATGAACAGCATCACCGTGACCTTCGAGCGGTTGAGCTTCGCGTTGCTGAGAATCCATGCCGCAGGGTAGCCTATGAGCAGGCAGAGGATTGTCGTAATCATCGCTATCTCAATGGAATATGCGAATGTCTTGATGTCCTCCGACGTCGTGAAGAATCTCTTGAAATTGCCGAGAGTAAATGAGCCGTTCGCATCGGTGAACGCATATATGGCAATCATCACCAGCGGCAGAACCACAAACATCAGCATGAAGATGAAATATGGCAGAGACCAGTATGACCTTTTGAATGTCCTCATCACTTGCCTCCCTCAGCTTTCTTCAGGCGGATGTTCTCCGGCCTGATGTTGATTCCGACGAGGTCGTTCTTGTCCCACACATCGTCAGTCTGGACATAGATCTTCTCGCCGTCATCGGTCTTGACGGTGAGGAAATAGTGGTTGCCCTTATATAATATGAAGGACACCTGCCCGCTCGTATTGCCATCGTCGCTCTCGTCGAGAAGCTCGACGTCGCGGAACTCTATTTCTGCCAGAACCTTGTCTCCCTCGGCGACGCCTTCGGGAACATTCGCGGCAGCGACTTCCCATTCCTCGCCGAGGAACTTCGCCTTGTTCTCTCCGGCATACTCGGCATCGAAGCAGTTGCGCACGCATTCCTTGTGCATGACGTGGATGTCGTTCGGTCGGATCAGCATCCCGACCTCGCTTCCCACCTCGAAGGCGTTATAGTCCTGAATCATAATCTCATAACCTTCCTTCGTGAGGACGGTCATCTCGTAGTGCACGCCCTTGAATATGCAGGACTGCACCACTCCGGTGAACTGCGCCTTGTCGAGGTTGGTGTTGAAGATGTAGATGTCTTCCGGACGTATGACCACATCGACGTGCTCGTCCCGGGCGAATCCCTTATCGACGCAGTCGAAGTCGTGGTAGATGAACTGGACCTTCTCGTCGCAGGGGATGATACCGTTGAGTATGTTGCTTTCGCCGATGAAGTCCGCGACGAAGGAGTTCGCCGGCTCGTTGTAGATGTCCGCAGGCGTGCCTATCTGCTGAATCACGCCCTCGTTCATCACGACGATGGTGTCCGAGAGGGTGAGCGCCTCCTCCTGGTCG
>DJRM01000083.1 GCA_002440085.1 Bacteroidales bacterium UBA6360 | reverse complement strand
GCCGACGACTTCACGACCGCAGCGACAAATGTAAGCGAGCCTTCGGAGGTCACGATGACAGTCTATTCCGCTGAGGGACAGGAACTCCTGAACTATCATCCCTACAAACTCGACCGCAGCAAGCCGCTTCCGGAGCCTGTCGTGCCGCTCGACCCTGACCCTAAGAGCATCGACAACATCGAGGACCTCTATTACCTCGGAATGCGCAACCTCCAGTTCCATCAGGCTCATGTCGATCCGAACATCTATTTCGAGGAGGCCGTCCGCCGCGACCCGCTCGACGTGCGCAGCAATACCCAGCTCGGAATCTATTACCGCAAGGCCGGGGACTACGAAAAGGCTAAGTCTCATCTCCGCAAGTCCCTCGTTCGTCAGACCTCTTCATACACCCGCCCTGCAGACGGAGAGTCGATGTACAATCTTGGGCTCATTCTCAAGGATGAGGGAAAATATGCCGATGCCGTGGATACTCTCTATCGTGCCGCATGGGATTATGAGTATGCCTCCGCCGCATATTACCAGCTCGCGCAGATTTCCTCGACTCTCGGAAACGCGGAGCAGGCCGCTCAGGAAGCCGGAATGGCGGTCGCCTACAACGGAATGAACCTCGACGCGAAGAACCTCCTCACCACGCTTGAGCGCAAGGCCGGAAACACTGAAGAGGCCACGAAGCTTGCAGCGGAAATTCTTGACATCGACCCTCTCAACTACTACGCCTCTGCAGAACAGGTCGCCCTCGGCGTGAAGCCAAAGGCGGAGTTCACCAAGCTCCTGCGCGGGGTGAGCGAGTCCTACATCGAGCTTGCACTCTACTACTTGAACAACGGATTTGCATCGGATGCGGAGGCTGTTCTCAAGGATGCTGAGAACATAAGGCCTTATCCTACAGTCGAGTACTGGCTCGGGTGGTTCGCTGACAGAAACGACGACAAGGATGCTGCCGCAAAATGGTTCGCCGCTGCCGAGGCCGGGGACATGGACTATGTGTTCCCGTTCCGCCTCGAAACCGTGAAGCCGCTTGAGAAGGCGATAGAGTACAATCCGAACTCCGTTATGGCATGGTACTATCTCGGCAACCTCTGGTATCAGAAGCAGCCGGCCAAGGCGATGTCCTGCTGGGAGAAGGCAGTTGAACTCAGGCCTGACTTCGCGATGGCTCTGCGCAACCTCGGCTGGGGCTGCCACTACTTCACAGGCGAGCTCCGCAAGGGCGCGGACTGGTACAAAAAGGCGATAGCGGCGGACAAGGACGGCAACGCCATCTTCCTCACCGAATGTGACGAGATTCTTGAACAGCTGAACGCTCCGCTTGAAGAGCGGTATGAACTCTTCGCCGGCAGGGAATCTCTCTACGAGAAGCGCTACGATTCAGAGACACGTGCAATTAAGCTACGCATTCTCAAAGGCGAGTACGAACAGGTGCTGGACAAGCTCCTGACCCGTTTCTATGCCCGTCGCGAGCACATCGAGGACCTTCACGACATCTATGTCGATGCCTGCATGCTCTCCGGATTCCGCGAGTGGAAGTCCGGGAACAATGAGAAGGCTCTGGAATATATGCTAATGACGAACGAGTATCCTGCGAACCACGGATATGCCCACCTCGAATACTATGCGCGCGATGCTCAGGTCTATTATAATATAGGTATGGCCTACGAAAAGGTTGGCGACGCGGCGAAGGCACGGGAATATTACGCAAAGGCCGCTGCAGTCGTGGTGAAGCCGGTCGATTGCGTCTACAATTATGAGAAGGCGCTCGCCATGCTCAAGCTCAATCCGAAGGCGGACGTGAAGCCGATGTTCCGGGAAATGCTTAAATTTGGCGAGGAAAGCGTCACGGACTATGTGGAGCGCTTTTTCGAGAGCTTTGACTACGGCCCGCGTCCGGAGGACGTGAACACCAAGGCCTATTATACTCAGGGACTTGCATGGAAGGCTCTCGGCAAGGAGTCAAAGGCTCGCAAGTGCTTTGAACAGGCTCTCGGTCAGAGGAACGACAATGTGTGGGCGAATTATTATCTGGGTAACATCAGGTAGCACAAAGATTTCTTTTGAAGTGGAGTCGAGAAATTTTTACGTCAATCAAAAAAATTAAGATATACAGTTATATGAAAATCAGGAATATACTTTTGGTAATAGCCGCCGTCGCAGCCCTTTCGGGCTGCTGCGGCAAGGCAGAGAAAGGCGGACGCTGGTCCGAGGAAAAGGCGAACGCATGGTGGGCAGAACAGGAGTGGCCTGTGGGCTGCAACTATGTCCCGTCATACGCCATCAACCAGTTCGAGTTCTGGCAGCCGGAAACTTTCAACCCCGAAATCATCGACCGCGAACTCGGATATGCCGAGAGCATAGGCTTCAACACCCTCCGCATCTATCTTCACGAAATGCTCTGGTACGCGGACAAGGACGGATTCAAGTCCCGCATCAACCAATTCATGGACATCGCCGAGAAGCACGGCCAGAAGCTCATCATCACCTTCTTCACCAACGGCGGCACATTCAACAATCCCAAGCTCGGCCCTCAGCCCCAGCCGGTCAAGGGCGTGCATGGCTCGGGATGGATTCAGTCACCGGGAGCGCAGAACGTGAACAATCCGGAGTCATGGCCAAGGCTTAAGGAATATGTGCAGGACATCCTCCGCACCTATAAGGACTGCGACCGCATCCTCTACTGGTGCCTCTACAATGAGCCGGAAAATCCTAAGGAGGGCGCCTACAGCCTGCCGCTTCTCAAGGAGGTCTTCAAGTGGGCATGGGAGGTGAACCCGTCGCAGCCGTGCTCGGCTCCAATCTGGATTCGTCCCGGTTCGGCGGGAACGAGGACAAAGCTTGAAATCGTCAGCTGGATCTGCGAGAATGTTGACATCATCACCTTCCATTGCTATTATGACAAGGAACTTGAGACTTTCATCAAGATGCTCAAGCCTTTCAACCGCCCGATGGTGTGCCAGGAATACATGGGACGTCCGCGCTCTACCTTCGAGGGCAGTCTCCCGATTCTGAAGCGCGAGAAAATCGGCGCGATAAACTGGGGACTCACGACCGGAAAGTGCGCCTACTATATGCCATGGGGCAGCAAGCCGGGCGATCCGATGCCGGAAGTATGGTTCCACGACATCTTCACCGAGGACGGCACCCCGTACAGCCAGTCCGAAATCGACTTCATCAAGTCTCTGACACTCAGTAAATAAAGAAATAGGTTGCCGGCCGGCAACCTATTTCTTTTTCATATATTCTATCGGCGTAGTTCCAAAGTAATTCAAGAAGCACTTCGCAAAGTAGGACGTGCTGTTGAATCCGCAGGAATAGCAGACGTCGCTGACCCGGTCTGCTCCCTCGTCGAACATCTGGGATGCCATCAGCAGGCGCTTGGTGCGGATGTAGTTGTTCGGGGACGTGTTGAGCAGGCGGTTGAACTTGCGCAGGAGGGAGGATTTGCTCATGTTCAGGGCATCCTTCAGGTTCTCTACGTTGAATGCCGCGTCGGAGAAGTTCTGGAGAATGACCTCATCGACGCTGCGCAGAAATTCCCTGTCTGTCTTGCTGAGGGAGGCCGC
>DJRM01000091.1:14563-29457 GCA_002440085.1 Bacteroidales bacterium UBA6360 | reverse complement strand
TTTTAGCGGACAGCAATAATATAATTTATAGTTTCACATCGGCTTTCTCAAAATCTATTGCGGCAAAGTTTGTCATTGTTCGCTAAATTATGCTATCTTTGTAACGGTGGTTACTGTAACCGCGGTTACAAAAATCTTTGGACAATGAAATTCTATGACAGGGAGGCCGAAGTCGCGGCCTTGAGAAAATATGAAAGGATGTCTGCACGGAATGCGCAGATGATTGTCATCACCGGACGTAGGCGTATCGGAAAGACCACTCTGATAAAGACTGCATTTACATCAATTCCGTTTTTGTATTTCTTTGTCGGAAAGAAAAGCGAGGCTCTTTTGTGTGAGGAACTTGCCGGCATTGTTCGCTATGTCCTTGGTGAAGAAATCGGTGATTTTACTTCTTTCAGAAGACTCTTTGCGGCAATGATGGGCATATCGAAACGGCGTAACTTTACCCTTGTCCTTGATGAATTCCAGAACCTGAAATATGCAGATGCGTCAATATTTTCGGACATTCAGGATGTTTGGGACAGCAATAAGCAGGACAGCCATATAAATCTCGTGATATGCGGCTCCATATATTCAAAGATGAAGAAAATTTTTGATGACAAGGATGAGCCCCTTTATGGCAGAGCCACTGCACGCTTTAAAATCAGACCATTTTCGATAAGTACAATGAAGGAAATCCTAAAGGATTATAACCCTCGTTATACGCCGGATGACCTGCTGGCACTTTATATGATAACAGGTGGAGTTGCCAAGTATGTCGAGTTGCTTGTCGATCAGGACGCCGTCACGAAGGATGCTATTGTGAATGCCACAGTTTCAATGGGGTCATATTTCATTGACGAGGGACGTGAAATGCTTTCCGACGAGTTTGGCAAGGACTACGGCAATTATTTCTCTATCCTTTCGGCCATAGCGGCCGGGCATACTTCCAGAGGCGACATAAAGAGTTATGTTGGATTTGAAACAGGAGGTTTTCTGGATCGTCTGGAGGTCGATTACAGCATTGTCGCCAAGCGCAAGCCATATCTGGCCGGCGACAAGACGCGTAATGTTCGGTACAGCATTTCTGATAATTTCCTTACATTCTGGTTCCGTTTCATATACAAGTACAGGAGTGCGGTGGAAATTGGAAATATGGAGTTTGTCAGAGGAAAGATATTCTCGGACTACGACACTTTTTCAGGACAGTGTCTGGAAGCCTATTTTCGCCAGAAATTTATGGAAACAGGGAAATATAACATTGTGACGAATTATTGGGAGTCCGGCAAAAACGGACAACCGGGAGAAAACAATGAAATAGACCTTGTCGCGGTAGATGAAAATGATAAGGAAATATTCATTGCCGAATGCAAGCGAAATCCAGCCAAGGTGAGTCTGACATTTCTGAAGGAGAAGGCTGCGGCAATTGTCTCACATCACAAAGCTTGGAAGATAGAGTACGGCGGACTGTCACTTCTTGATATGTGACAGCACGAACCCAATCCCGAACATATCCTCAATCGCCGCCTTTTCAGCGGATGAGTATCTTCCTTCTGAACTTCTCCACGGGGTAGCTGTCCTCGCGGATGATGTCCTTGTCCCTGTCTGGCATCTCGACTATGGATACCTACTGATTTTTTCCAGAAAAATGCATCTCACTTCATTTTCCGGAAAATTAGTCTTATCTTCGCACAGCATGAAATACTGGCAGCTATGAATGAGTTTTTTGCAAAATCGCCTGGCGGACATCGCCCGAAGCGGAAGAAGATAGTGATCCTGTCCGGCGCCGGAATCAGTGCCGAAAGCGGGGTCTCCACATTCAGGGACAGCGACGGACTTTGGGAAAATCATGACGTCATGGAAGTTGCATCAGTACTCGGCTGGAAAAAGAATCCGGGGCTTGTTCTTGAATTTTACAACGGGCTCCGCGCCCAGCTTGAGAGAGTCCGGCCGAATCAGGCACATATAGACATCGCCGCTCTGGAGAAGGACTACGATGTAGTCGTTGTCACTCAGAATGTTGACAATCTTCACGAGAGAGCCGGCAGCGGCAGGGTGATTCACCTGCACGGCGAGCTGACCAAGGTGCGCCCCGAGGACTCATGCACGGAGGCGGACGGATATGACGAGTCGCGGGTGAAGGATGTCGGATACGCTGCCGTTCACCTCGGAGATGTTGACGATCGCGGCGTCCAGTACCGGCCGCACATCGTGTTCTTCGGCGAGGGGGTTCCGAAAATCGACGACGCGCTCACGGAAATCGCGGACGCGGATTACCTGGTTATAGTCGGGACATCGCTGGTGGTTCAGCCCGCCGCAAGTCTCTGGAGATATGCCCCGGCCGGCTGCCCGGTGTTCGTCGTTGATCCCAAGGACACCCCGATTGACGGCGCGAAAGGCGTCGTGCACATCAAGGAAAAGGCCACGACCGGAGTCGCACGAGCCATTGAGATGATCAATGCTGCGGCTAGGAGTCTATAAAATCGCAGGGAGAATCCTGTTCTTACAGAACTCTCCCTTTGACTAATCCGGATTTGATAAAGCAGCGGCAATATTGCCCGGCACCAAAGTAGAATTAATGTTTCTTCCTTAAATGTGCTTTCCTTTTGCGAACCTTATTACCATTATTTTCTGAAAAGACTCCAGAAACAATGGTATATCGGCTCAGGAGCAGCTCTTTGACAAGCTCATCAAAAAGGCGCTCGCAAACGTTGATAAAAATAGACAGGATGTTCATAAAATGAAATTTTCAATAAGCTTGGAGCGTCGGAGCGGCTTTCTCAAGCAGTATCCGGTAGGTTTAAAAAAAACAGAGCATCCCCTCCAAAATTAGAAAAATGCTCTGTTTTTTGCTTTTGTCAACGAATGCGAGGCGCTTATCTCCCGCTGTGACATCCTATCTAGGCACAAAGGTATATCTTTTTTTCTTTCTGACAAAATTATTTAATGAACATTATATGATTGTTGGTGAAGGCTTGTACACATAATAAATAGCAACGCCAGTTTTCGTGGGGTCTATTTAGGAAATCCGTTCTTTCCGTACTATAAAGTTTGTCAGCTGTCTTGAACAGGATGGCTTTGGCAATGGCATCCTCAAAGTAAACGTTGTTTATTTTCTTGAGATTGTCAGGCAGGTTACCGCTAATAAATCTTGTATAGTTCTTTTCATTTCCACGGACGACAATGTGAGGCCCAATTACAAGTTTCTTCCCGTCATATACCTCAGAATAGGCATTGATATATTTGGCAAGCTCCACCTTTGTAATGACTTGCTTTTTCGGATACTTTTGGTCAAAGACTTTCTGTCGTGACTTTGTGAAGCCGTCTTTTTGCCGCAGACTCTTGTATTGCCCGCGTGCTCGCTCAAAGAACCAATATGTCTGGAGAGGGCTCTCAGATGACATCGGAGTCATTATATAGCGTGAAAGCTTCTCAAATTCAATCAGGTACGGGTTGTTGGCCGTGAAATCCGCGTCATTGACTTTATTTTGAGTGTTGGCATATCTTGATATTCTGGATACAATTTCGTTAAACTGGTCTGCTTTCTTTATTACGGAAATCTTGGTTTGCACGAATATCTCGGATATGTCAGCCCTGTCTTTCTTGCGTGTGTGATAGATTGATGCTGTCGTCTGTCCGCCGTTGACTATCTGCAGGTTATTTATTTTTGTTATATGTCGCCCCGTTTCATCTAACTCTATGTAATCGGCGGTGGCTGCGATTCCGTTATTATAGGCAAAGAACATATGCGGTTCATTCTTTATCGTTTCGCGTATGCCCTTATTTATCTTTCCGGTGAATTGAAGAAATGAACGGACATTCTGTTCAAGCAGCCGGGAGCCGAATCTCTCATACAGATCATAGAGGCACTGGCCGGAAATTATAGCGATATATGCTTCATAATCCTCATTTGATGAACCGGAGGCAAGACATGGCAGAGTATACCCGCTTTCGTTGAAATCAATTTCAATCGGAATCCGTGATTCTTCGGATATCCGATAGAGATAGTTGATGTCAAGTACTCGGTAAAACACTTTGTACCCACATAATTCGTCTGACATTGGAATTTCTCCCCTATATTCGCCATTTGTCAGTATGAATATGTTTACGCGTATGAGATTATCTCTCAGTTCCTGATAGGAACCTAGGGTGTGCGCGAATTCGAAGATAGGCGACGATTCGGCGACATCATTTTCGTAGTTATTGTATATTGCCTTCCTGAAAAAGTTGGTAAGCCTTTTTGCCGCCTGATCAATTTCGGCCTTGGGTATGGTAGGGACACTTTCATCGGACCGGTAAATTGAAATGAACAAATCAACAGTTTCGTAATTGTCTGAGACGGCATAACCGTTAATCTTGTGCTGTTTTGCCGTGCCGAGTGCTTTCTCATCAAATGCCGCTGCCGTATTTTCAGTTTCCCCGGCTTCGGACAGAATGTCGAGGAACATACGCGTGAAAGTCTGCTCTCTTGTGTCTCCTTCTTCATTGGCCAGCTGACGCGCTGCCACTTCCTGCATGAGAGCCTGATAGTATTTATCAATATTGTTCGTCATGTCCGATTGCTTTAAAAAGTTCACTTTCGGGAACCATATATTCATCACACATGGACAGTGATATTTCATATTTGACATTGCAGACGCCATTGCGGAGCTCATTCTCCTCATCCCAAAATTAGAAAAATGCTCTGTTTTTGCTTTTGTCAACGAATGCGAGGCGCTTATTATTATACTGAAAAATGCCGAAAATCTCAATTTTTCAATTGTCCCTGGATATGTCCGCCACTTTGCGCAGTTTCTCCAGAAACCCGTTATTCTCCGGATGCCCTTTCTCAAGCGCGAGCAGCAGAGTTCCGTCGTCTCGACGGTAGATTTTGCCGTGGAGAAGATAGAAATAGTGCTCGACGAACTCATCGACCTTAAGTGTCAAAGGGTTGACTGTGAAGAAAGTATATTTTGTTCTCAAAAGTCTGCGCGCTGCCTGAAAGACCTTGTCCTTAAAACTTTCCTTGAATCTTGTCTGCTCTGTAGGGTCATCGGCGGCGTATAGCGACATGACATAGAGCAGGTTTATGTCGAAATGGGATAGCCAGAGCGTGTCGCGGTCGAAGAGGCGGTTTTCAAAGTGGGAAATGCGATGCTTTTCTTCCTCGGCTTTATTTCCTGAGAAATCTCGGAGGCTTAGTCCCGAGTCTTCAAAAGAGAGCGCGTCGGGGATGAAGGCGCTTATGAAGAAGTTTGGACTGAAGTTGTAGCCTTCAGTGAGAGAGTCGCGATAGCCCATATCATCGAGCTTTCTTGACGTCGAGCGGGCAAAATGGTACTGGATGATGTTTTTCGCGTAGGTGAACTGTTTGTAGATGGAATTGTCTCCTACTGATGAACCGATGGAGTAATACTTGCTGTCGCCTATGTAGTAGATTTCGCGGCCGTCAATCGGCGAACGGTACCTGAAAAGATGATCGACAATCTTTCCGTCTTTCTGATTCCGCAGCATTTCCGGAAGGTCGGCATCCGAAATCAGCGCGTCCATCATAGCCTCGAACACGATTTCAAAGTTACCTACAAGAAGGTAGTCGCTGATGTTGTCTTTCTCATGAATGCCGGCAGTCCTGAGGAAAAATGCACGGCACAGTTTCCATAATCGTATATCCTTGTCCGAGAAGTATTTATATTTGATGTCGTTCAGTCTGGCGAGTCCGTAGCCATCAAGATAGGCCTCGAATTGAGCACCGGAAATCGGCTCATAGTTGCATTCGTGATGGACATCAAGTCCGAGTTCCGTGGCTATGTAGTGCAGAATTGAATGGAAGATAATCATAAGTTCCTCGTCGAAGTCAATCTGTTT
This sequence comes from Bacteroidales bacterium UBA6360, assembly GCA_002440085.1. Lineage (GTDB taxonomy): Bacteria > Bacteroidota > Bacteroidia > Bacteroidales > UBA932 > Cryptobacteroides. The sequence continues at coordinate 23,631 of DJRM01000091.1, read as the reverse complement.
CCTGCGGTTTATGACTTCAAGGTAATATGGCTGTCCGTCCTGATAGACCGGTGACTTTGTCCGGATGGTCTTTTGCCAGTTGATGCGGTCATATCCGCTGTGGAGATTCCTTATGATATATATGAAGTAGTCTCTGTTGGCGTTGTAGAACCGGATTATTTCGAGAATGACGTCCAGAAGCGTGCCTTCGGCGGCGTCGGGCTCTCCGGAACTCTCCGTGGCACCGGATTTCGTTACAATGTCACTGTACGGATTCAGTCTTGCGTATGTGGATATTGTTCGATATGTCCACAGGCTGAAGCTGCGGACGAAAGCTGTCTGTTCTTCACTGAGCTGGTTCTCAGAAGAAAATGCGTCTATCAGACTCTCCGGGGATAGCCCTCCGAGCACGGTCGCTCCGGAGGCATCACATACGATCTTCGGCAGGCAGAGCACGCAGTCGCTGATGGCCGGGTTGAAGTAATAGCCAACTTTCGTGACCTTGATTCTACCATTTTCGACAGACTCAAAGTCTCGGCAGATGTCGCGGACAAGAGCGGCATCGTAGCTGTGTCCTTCAACCAGGATCTTCATTATCCCTCAGTTTCGCCGGAGGCACCGTCCCCGTTTTCAGCTTCGTCAGCGGCATCGCTTTCAATGCCATTGGCTGAAGCCGTTCCCAGATTGACCGGTTCCGGAGTAAGCCCGACATTCGCGAGGAACGTATGCAGCACTCCGAGGTTCTCAACGACTTCGCCCTCGGTGTTCTCTTCAAAGAACGAATTGAATGACATGATTTCATTCTTCCCGTTTACCTTGATTGTGAACGGGTTGGTGTCCCTCGCTCCCATGTCCTTGAACACGTCGTTCCATAGATAGAATACCACTTTCGAAACAAATGAACCGATTGATATGTTGTCGGTGCCATCGTCCGGCTTCACAAACCAGTAGCCGAGCTGCTTGTCCTCGGAGTGGGTGACATTCAGAATCTTGTCATTGATTTTTGAAAGAAAGTCCTTCCAACTGTATTCGTAGTTCCCGGCATTTATCTTCCTTCCGTCTTTCGTCTCGATGGTATTTTCGATTGCCAGCTCCATTTGTCTGTCCTTGCCTTTAGGCGCCGCGGTCGGGATATATTTCCACTCCCAGCGGCGTTTGAATGCGCTGTCCATCGGAAAAAGCGACTGGTCGGAAGTGTTCATGGTCGCAAGGATGTTGAGGTTCGACGGCAGGCTGAGCTTTCCTCCCTCGATGCCTCGACTTCCATCAGTCTCCCCGTCTTCAGCCTTTGCAAGTTCAGTCTCAAGATAGAGCCGCAGGTCCGTGTCCGCGTCAATCGGGTATTCTGAAACTCCGTCCTTGCGGTCAAGCAGCTGGAACAGGTCGCCGAATATCTGGGCGCAGTTTCCCCGGTTGATTTCCTCTATGACGAGATATATCTGCCTGTCAGGGTTCTTCCATGCCTTGCAGTAGGCTTTCGTGAACACCTGCGGGCTGAACTCATAGCTGATTCTTGATGCTTCCGGGACTGCGGTCTCTTCTTTAATCTGCATCCCTGCGCGGATTGTCGTGTCGTAGGTCGTGTTTGGCTTGTACGCATCCTCGACGAGTTTTGAGATTGTATGCTCTCCGGATTTCTCCATATCGAGGATGCTTTCACGGCATTCAAACCCGAACAGCGCGAATGCTGCCGTCAGATTTGACGGATGTTCGCCCAGCGTTTCCCTGAGCCTTGTGACGAGTCTGTCGTAATCAATGGTTCTGTCAGAGAGCGGCTTAGTGCTATGGCACACCGGCTTATAGCATCCGACAAAGGAGGCGTAGTCGCTGTCCGGATGGAATGTAGTGCGGAAAATCTCTATCAATTTGCTATAATGGGNNCCGGAAAATCTGCTCTTCAGGCACTTCCTTCAGCACATCGGTCTTTACCTTGTGCGACTTTCCCGTTCCCGGAGACCCGAAATAGATTGTCTGGAGCGGGGTGGTGTTTGTAGCTGCCTCATACTTTCCTTTCGCTACATTCAATAGGGCCGCATACTTTGGATTCTTTCCGAGAAATTCCCATAAATCAGCGATATAGCCTTGCGCGACATTAACGACGTTGGCGATTGCTAAAATTGCAGAATTTAAGCAGTCGCCACGGTCAAGCGATTTTCCGTCATTATATCTTCCTCCATTCCACCATTGTGGTTCTGTTGCAAATTTGATCAAAAGATTCTTCTCGGCCTCATCCAACTCGTCCGAGTCTTCTATAGAGGTTCGTATTGCCTCTCTGTCTTTTGTTTTCAGAAGCTCTTTGGGGACAATTTTCCATAGTAAGTTCCTATATTCAGTGAATGGATCATATAGAGGGGATAATATTGCCGCAATGAAGAACAATGAATTACTGATGAATATTCTTTGTCCATCAGTGTTTGTTGCACATGCGCTGTTTCTCCCATAGTCTATGCGGTTGTTTCCTATTTTGGTAACAGAGTTCTTGAATGCACTGGGCAATTCACAATCCAAAGAGTCGAATCTTCGTATTTGTTCAGCTATGGGCTGAACTAACTCGTTGAGGTTACTTAACATGTTTTAACAGTTGGTTATTGATTTCGTATGCCAATGTCCTGACGACCGGAACGGCAACACTGTTGCCGAATTGGTGATATGCTTCTTTGTCAGAGACAACTATTTTCATTTCAGGCAGCTTGCTGTTATTATTCTGATTATTCGCGGCTTCCGGTTTCTCCCATCCTTCGCCCAATATCCGGTATCCTTGCAGTCTCCCAGCTTCGACGGGTGTCAGTTTTCTCGGATTTTTATCTACATTAGACTGGTCTATGAGAATTTCGCTGCCGTCTTTCCAATACCTTGCGGAGATTGTGCTGCAATATATGCTGTCTCCTTTGAACAGCGAATAGCCAAACCCCTTCCCATTAAGTCTGTTCCGTTCTTTTCTGGCTTTATGTCCTTCCCACATCCTGTCGCTGATTGTGAATTTGTCTGGAATGGATTCCTCGGGTTCAAAAATATCTTCCACACGTGTTTCGATGCAGGACGCGACGTCTTCTTCTTTGTAGATTGGAGACAAGTCTCTTTTCAGACCAAGCGGAAAGACAAAATCATCAACGGGGATTTGTTCCTTGTCCCAGCATACAAAAAACAGACGCTCTCTATTTTGCGGTACGCCGAAAAACTTGGCATTCAATACTGCTGTTCGGACTTCATATCCCAAATCTTCTTTCAAGACTCTCATCAATGTATCGAAAGTTTGTCCATGTTGATGATTTTTCAAGCCTTTTACGTTTTCTAACAGCAAAACTTTGGGCTTATGTCCGCATTCTGTTTTTGAGTTGACTATGCTGGCGATATTAAAAAACAGTGTCCCTCTCGTGTCCTCAAATCCTTTACGAAGTCCGGCAATTGAAAATGGCTGGCATGGGAATCCGGCGCATAGTACATCGAAATTCGGTATCTCATTGTAATCTACCTCATTGATGTCTCCATTGAAATATTTGTATTGCCCATTTGTGTCTTTCTCAAAAAGTTCCGGAGATGTCTGTTTAAAGTTCTCTTCGTATGTTATTCTCGCATTCTTGTCCCATTCACTTGCAAACACACACTTCCCGCCTATTGAATCAAAGGCATAATGAAATCCTCCTATGCCTGCAAATAGGTCGATAAATGTCAGCTGTTTTTTACTCATAAAACTATTCTTGATTGTAGGGTGCGAATATACGAATAAATCATCAAAATCGGGATCCTTCCGCCAAACAAATTGGTTCAGAGTGTGATTTTTCAATGTGGGAGACATTGATTTTCTGATCATCACAAAGTCGTCCGGGACGGCAGCTGAGAATCGACCGAAAAAATGCGGCTGCTCGGGAAATCGGGATAAGGTCGTAGACGGCTGCGGGGCCAGTTGCATTGTAATGGAAACGACAGAGAACTATAACACCTCAAGGCTGGTGGCCGGATACAGGCAGGCATTCGTGGATTCGTCAGAGGAGGCGGAGCCGGAATGGACGCCTCGCTTCGTGTCGAACTCAGCCGGGAATACGGTTCGGGCGGTTATCGAGAACGAGCTGAAAGGGTGTTCGGAGATGTTCATGTCCGTTGCTTTCATAACTTCAGGGGGAATAGCGCCGTTCCTCGGGTTCCTTAAGGAACTGGAAAACAGGGGAGTTCCGGGGCGCATACTCACGACGGACTATCTCATGTTCAGTGACCCGGCAGCGCTTGACAAGCTCGACTCTCTGTCTAATCTTGATGTCAGGATGTACCGGACCGAGGCATCAGGGGTAGGCTTTCATACGAAGGGATATATGTTTCACAACAACGGAGACCTCCGCATCTTGATAGGGAGTTCGAACCTCACCCAGGCGGCAATCTCAAGGAACCATGAGTGGAACACAATGATGGTGGCGCGGGAGGAGGGGCAGTTTGCAAAGGATGTCGAGACAGAGTTCGAGGCCATCTGGAACAGTTCGGTCAGTTACCGAGATTGCCGGGACGAGTATCGGAGGATATTCATAGAGAAAGAGGCGGAGCGCAGACAGTTGAAGAAACTGTGCGTGACGCTTGATATGAATGTCTGCAACGTAGTGGAACCCAATGGAATGCAGAGAGAGTTCTGCTGCAATGTCGAGCGACTTGTCCGTGACGGGGAGAAGCGGGCCTTGCTTATTTCCGCGACTGGAACAGGTAAGACATTCGCCTCTGCATTCGCCATTCGGAACCTTTTCGCGAAGGCCCTTTTGACCAGGAAGAAGGTTCTTTTTCTGTCGCATCGTGAACAGATAAACAAGCAGGCCCTGAAAAGCTATGCCAGAGTTCTGGGCGGCGGCTTCAGCATGGAACTTCTGTCCGGCTCCCATTTTGATGTGTTGGCGTTGAGAAAGGCCGACCTCGTTTTCTCGACAATGCAGATGATGGCAAAGGATGAACTTCGGCAGACATTGTTCTCACCTGAGCATTTTTCAGTGGTCATTCTCGATGAGTGCCACCGGAGCGGTTCTGTGGGCTATCAGCGGATCATATCCTACTTCCGTCCGGAATTTATGCTCGGTATGTCGGCCTCTCCGGAACGTAACGACGGATTTGACATCTATAGCCAGTTCGACCACAACATAGCCTGCGAAATCCGCCTTCAGACGGCCTTGGACAACGACCTGCTCTGCCCGTTCCACTATTTCGGAATCACCGACCTGTCGATTGACGGGGTGCATGAGGATGCGGAACGATTCCGGCTGCTCACTTCCGATGAACGTGTCCGGCAGATAATCAGGGCAGCAGACTACTACGGCTTTAGCGGTTCTCGTGTAAAAGGCCTGATTTTTTGCAGCAACAAGACGGAAGGCGCGGCGTTGTCCGCGAAGTTCAATGAAAATGGTCTGAGGACCGTATTCCTGTCCGGAGATGATTCCCAGGAAAGGCGTGAGCGCGCGGTCGCAAGGCTTGTTTCCGCAGATGACAATCCGGAGCGTCTTGATTACATTCTTACTGTAGATATATTCAACGAAGGCGTTGATATTCCGGAAATAAATCAGGTCATAATGCTCCGTCCAACGGAGTCTGCCATAGTCTTCGTCCAGCAGCTTGGCCGTGGTCTCAGAAAGGCTGAAGGCAAAGAGTTTGTCGTAATCATCGACTTCATCGGTAATTACGACAGCAACTATCTGATACCTGTTGCTTTGTCCGGAGACAGAACCGGCAACAAGGACAATATCCGGAGGCACCTTATGGATGGTGATGCCGTGATTCATGGAGCCTCTTCCATTTATTTCGATGAGATAGCGAAAAAGCGTATATTCCAATCGATTGACAGGGCGCAGATGAACCGTGCAAAAGTTTTGAAGGAAGAGTATCTCAATCTGAAGATGAAACTCGGGCGCCGCCCGGCGTTGACTGATTTTGACAAATATGGGGAACTTGATCCGCTGCGCATAATCGGCTTAAGAAAATCGTACCATAATTTTCTTGTCGCCTACGATGGTCTGGAAGAGTCCTACACGGGAGCGCAACTGCGTTTTCTTGAATTTATTTCGGAAAAATTCGCCTCTGGTAAACGGCCTCATGAGCTGGAGCTTATGTCCCTTATTCTTGACGGACGTGACGATGCAGCGGACTTGCTGACGCTGTGGCGGGAAAGGATGCTGACTGACTATAACATCGTGACTGACAGCATTATCGAGCGTAATGTGATAAATATAATGGCAGCATCGTTCTATGCAATAGGTGCTGCGAAAAAGAATTATGACGGACTTTCGATAGCGGAAATGGACGAGACCGGGGCATTGCATGTCTCCCGCTCATTTGCTGAGGCCGTTCAGCATGATGACTTTCGTGAAGACGTTCGTGAAATCATTGCTTTTGGGCTTTCAAGATATAAGAAGTATTACTCAAAGAGAGAGTATGGAAGTGCCTTTGCCATAGGGGAGAAATATACATACGAGGATGTCTGTCGCCTGCTGTGTTGGGAGAAAAACGAAGTGTCCCTGAACATCGGAGGTTATAAATATGACGAAAAGACGAGGACATATCCTGTGTTCATCAATTACAGCAAGGACGAGAGCATCAGCGACACGACAAAGTATGAGGACCGCTTCATTGACCGCTCGAATCTGATAGCAATCTCGAAGAGTAACAGAACGTTACTCTCGAAGGATGTCGATATTGCGGTACATGCCGCGGAGCGTGACGTGCTGATGGAACTGTTCGTGAGAAAGAATAAGGATGACAAGGAGTCGAAGGAATTCTACTATCTCGGCAGGATAGAGCATCATGGTGTGCTTCAGGAGTTTACGATGCCGAATACGGATTCGTCCGCAGTTGAAATCGGCTATAGGCTGTTGACTCCCGTCGAGCCGAATCTGTACGAATATCTTACAGCCCCATGTGAGTAAGTCGTGTGTTTATGTCTTTGCCGGATAACCTTGTGAGCAAATCTTCTCTTGGAAGTTGAGGCATTTTAGAGTAATTTTGCTGGACGAAAGCCGGCAAGGCTTGGAATAATTTTGAGGTATGAAAACAATCAGAGTAGTTGCGGCGATAATAGTCGAGGACGGGAAGGTGTTCGCGACGCAGAGGGGATATGGCGAGTTTAAGGACGGATGGGAGTTTCCGGGCGGGAAGATTGAGGCGGGGGAGAGCCCACAGGAGGCGCTCAGACGCGAGATCCTTGAGGAACTGGACACGGAAGTCGCTGTCGGTGAACTTGTAGATACTGTCGAATGGGACTATCCGGCCTTTCATCTTTCGATGGACTGCTTCGCCTGCCGCATTGTCAGAGGCGACCTCCACCTCCGCGAGCATGAGGCCGCGCGGTGGCTCACGCGTGGACAACTTGGTGAGGTTGATTGGCTCCCAGCCGATGTGCGGCTTATTCCCGCAATAGCTGAGTTATTGTAGTTGAAGCGGTTCAATACTGGGGTATGGAATATATTTCAAAGGAACGTCACGACGAAATTGTCGCGGAACTCAATAATCTTATAGACGTCGAATATCCACGTATTAAGGATGACTTGTCCGAGACCCGCGCGCAGGGCGATTTGAGCGAAAATGCCGGATACCGTGCGGCGCGAAGGGCACAGGGCAAGGCCATAGGCAGGATACGTTTCCTTCAGAGGCTGCTGCAGTATTCGCGGGTCATCGACACCAATGCTCTTCCAAAGGACAGAGTCTCGCTTCTGAGCAAAGTCGAGTTCACGAACCTTGCCACCGGTGCGAGGATGACCTGCACCATCGTCAGCCCTCATGAGATGGATCTTCAAAATGGCAAGATTTCCTGCAAGTCCCCGATAGGCGCGGCTCTGATGGGGAATAAGCCCGGTGACACTGTGGAAGTTCACGCACCGTCCGGAACATTCATGCTCAGGGTTGAGAGCGTGACTCTGCCTGAATGACGGGTGCGGGTTCGCCATCAGCGCTTCTTCGAGAACGGAATTTTGATAAGACCGAAAATACGCCTACCTTTGCGTCATGAAAATGACAGTTGCATACGCCTCGGAGCGGTTCTCGCACTTCAACGCACTGTGTTTCGGCAGTGCGTTGCCGGATGTGCCGATTATGCTCACGAGGGCGACTACCTTTCTCGGGAAAGTTCGTTACAAGCGTCGGAAACGCCTGTTCGGACAGACTGAAAACGTCGACTTTCAGATTAGGCTGAGTTCCGAATTTGACCTGCCGGCGAATGAGTGGGACGATGTCATAATCCACGAGATGATACACTACCAGATCGCTCGGAACAACCTGCGTGACACCTCGACGCACGGGACTGTCTTCCGGAGGATGATGGATGAGATCAACCGGAAATATGGCCGTCACATCACCGTGTCCCACAAGACTTCGCCTGAGGCCACGTCGCCGAGAATGGCGCGTGAACGGTGGCACTGCATCTGCGTCTCGAAATTTCCGGACGGAACAGAAGGGATAACTGTGTGCTCCGAGGCCATGGCACCGCGCATCGAAAGGGGGCTTCCGCAGAACTATCGTATTGTCTCCCGAAAATGGTATGTCAGCAACGATGTGTATTTCAACCGTTTTCCGCACTCGCGACTCCCGAGAATATACAAGGTTACAGCCTCGGAATTGCAGGCACATATCGCCACTGCCGTGCCGACGAGTCTTCCGTTGCTCGGAAGCGGAATGTGCAATTTTTAGATTTTTGCATATCTTTGTATCTCAATGCGATTGAACGATGTGTGAAAACAAGGGGAATATGACGCCGTCGGAAGAATGTGGGGTCTCGCGTGCGGCGGTGGAGTCGGCCTACTGCATATTTCATCAGAAATGGCGGGTCTATCAGTATTCGACCTCCCCGTCACAGCGCGATGACATCGAATATGCCGTCGCCTCCTATGTGATGGAAATGTCTCCGGAGCTTTATCGTATCCTAGCGGACGGACGGGACGGATTTCTGATGGAGCACACGCGCTTTGCCGCAGACATGACGGACGCGCTCGCCGGACTGGAACGGATGCTGGACGGGACAGGCGGTCATGATGAAAGACATTGAGACAGAGAATTATGGAACATCTTCCGCAGAATGACATGGCGATGCTGGCGTCGGCCATAAATTTTCTCCTCCGCGACGAGGAGTTCGACAA
>DJRM01000091.1:0-14479 GCA_002440085.1 Bacteroidales bacterium UBA6360 | reverse complement strand
GCTCCTGAAGGCCGGCTACCGCTATTCGGAGGAGCATCGGCGGTTCATATAGTTCCGGAGTCAGATATTAACTGAGAGCAGGCATTACGACAGATGAAAAAGATAGCCTTCATAGACCTTGAGGTCGGAGGACGGGGGAAGATTCTTGACCTTGGCGCAATTAAGGGCGAGGAGTCGTTTCATTCTGCTAAAGTCGCTGATTTTGCGGATTTTATCGGCGACTGTGAATATCTGTGCGGTCATAACATCATCGAACATGACCTGAAATATCTGCGTCCGTTCCTCAAGAAAAACTATAAGGTCATAGACACTCTTTATCTTTCGCCTCTCCTTTTTCCCATGCGGCCCTATCACAGGCTTCTCAAGGATGACAAGATTGATTCCGAGGAACTTAACAATCCTCTGAATGACGCGAGGAAGGCCAAGATTCTCTATGAAGACGAGGTGGAGGCATTCGGACGCCTTCCGGAATCATTGCAGTCGCTTTACTATGACCTCACATCAGGTGACGAGCATTTCAGCGGATTCTTCAAGTCTGTCGATTATTCAACCGGGTGGAGGCTCTCCTTTCTGAGAAAGCCGCTGTCTGGTAGCATTCGGGCCGCTCTGACGGGTCTTGTCTGTGAAAATGCTGACATTGAACAGTTTGCGCGGGAAAATGGGGTTGAATGCGCCTACGCTACAGCCGTAATCCTGACCCGTGACCGCAATTCCATAACCCCGGCATGGGTTCTGAAAAATTATCCTGCGGTAGAAAAAATCATATATGCTCTGAGAAACAAAAATTGCGGGACTCCGTCATGTGAATACTGCTCCGCTGCCTTCAATCCGGAAAGGGCACTGAAGAAATGGTTCGGATATGAGCATTTCAGAAAGTTCAATGACGAGCCTCTGCAGGAGAACGCAGTGCGTGCGGCAATCGGGGGAGAATCGCTGCTCGCGATATTCCCCACCGGAGGAGGCAAGTCACTGACGTTCCAGTTGCCTGCACTCATTGCCGGAGAGACTGTGCGCGGGCTTACGATAGTGATTTCTCCCCTCCAGTCTCTGATGAAGGACCAGGTCGAGAACCTTGAGAAGAAGGGCATATCCGATGCTGTCTATATAAACGGGATGCTCTCGCCTGTCGAGAGGCGTGATGCCCTTGAGCGCGTGCGCAGCGGTGAGGCTTCGATGCTTTACATCGCTCCTGAACAGCTGCGCTCGAAAACCATCGAGAAGATTCTGATGTCCCGCACGGTGTCGCGCTTTGTCATTGACGAGGCCCACTGTTTTTCGGCTTGGGGACAGGACTTCCGGATAGAATATCTCCATATAGCCGATTTCATCAAGTCGCTTCAGGAAGCAAAGGGACTTGAACAGCCCATTCCCGTGTCATGTTTCACGGCAACGGCCAAGCCCAAGGTAATCAGCGATATAACGGATTATTTTCAGGAAAGGCTCGGTCTTCGACTCAGGCGTTTTACTACGGACGCAACGCGGACGAATCTGCACTACACGGTTCTCTACCGCGCGAATAATGAGGAGAAGTATCAGACTCTCAGAGATTTGCTTATAGACAGCACCTGCCCGGCCATCGTCTATGTCACGCGGACAAAGGCAGCGGAAGACCTTGCCGCGAGACTCGTGCGTGACGGTCTCGACGCGCGCGCCTTTCACGGGCAGATGGAGACACGTGTCAAGGTTCAGAATCAGGATGACTTCATAAATGACCGCGTGCGTATCATCGTCGCGACGTCTGCCTTCGGTATGGGCGTTGACAAGAGTGATGTCGGGCTTGTAGTGCATTATGAGATATCCGATTCTCTGGAAAACTACATTCAGGAAGCCGGGCGTGCCGGCCGCGATGTGCATTCCGAGGCGGACTGCTATGTTCTGTATAATGACGATGACCTGAACCGTCATTTCATTCTTCTGAATCAGACTAAATTGACATTCAGCGAGATAAACCAGGTATGGCGGGCAATCAAGGGACTGACGCAGAAACGTGACCTTGTCTGTATTTCCGCTCTTGAAGTCGCGAGGAAGGCCGGGTGGGATGAAATACGGGACGTCGAGACTAAGGTCAAGAGCGCTGTGGCTGCCTTGGAGAACGCCGGATATGTCAGGCGCGGCATGAATAGTCCGAGGATATTCGCGACGAGTATCGTGCCTAAAAACCTTGATGAGGCTTCGCGGATAATACGTTCCGATGACAGGTTTACGGAAGAGGACCGGCAGGACGCGGTTCGTATAATCAAATCTCTCATATCGGAAAGAAGCCGCGCAAGGGCAGGTACCGCAGAGGCGGAGTCGAGGATTGACTATTTGTCTGATATGCTTGGAATCGAAACGGGAAAAGTCGTCCGTCTCGTGGAAAAGATGCAGCTTTGCGGGATTCTTGCCAAGGATGAGGACATGACTGCGTATCTTCGCCCGTCCTTCTCGTCTCGGATAGACACGATGCTCTCGCTTGAGAATTTTCTCATCGGAGCGGTCGAAGATGGTGGTGCCGGGCAATACGGCTTTAAGGAACTGAACGAAAGGGCGTTGTCGGCCGGTCTTTCGAAATCCAATGTCAAGGATATACGAACATTATTGTTTTTCTGGACGATAAAGAACTATATAGAGAAGAAGCCGCTTTCCGAGGAATACATATCCATAGTCCCGAAAGTCGACATCCATGTTCTTAGGGAAAAGTTCGAGGTCAGAAGTTCACTGTCGCGTTTCATACTTGAACGCTTCCGCAAAACTGGAGTGCGGGATGCGGTTTCAAATGAAATACGTGTGCAGTTCTCTCTTGTCGGTCTTTTGGAGGACTTTAACAGGGAAATTGCCATCTTCAATGATGTAAAGGCCACGCTTCAGGATGTGGAGGATGCGCTCCTGTTCCTTGCGAAGTCCGGAATTATGAGTATTGAGGGCGGTTTTATGGTTCTGTACAACAAACTGCAGATAGAGCGTCTCAACCACGACAATCGCAGCCGCTATCGGAAGGAAGACTACCTGAATCTTGACGCATTCTACCGGCAGCGCATACGGCAAATTCATATTGTCGGGAAATATGCAAATATGATGGTTTCTGACGAAAAGGCCGCGCTGGGGTTTGTCCATGACTATTTCACTATGGATTTCAAGGCATTTGTCAAAAAATATTTTGATGATGGAGAGCAGCAGGAAATGGACCGAAATGTCAGTCCTCAGAAATATCGGGAAATATTCGGAAGTCTGACGCCTTCGCAGTCCGCGATAATAAATGACAGGGACTCTCGGTTTATCGTTGTCCCGGCTGGCCCGGGCAGCGGGAAGACCTATGTCCTCGTGCGGAAGCTCGCCTCGCTGATACTCATGGAAGACGTCAAGTCCGAGCAGCTTCTGATGCTGACATTCTCCCGTGCCGCGGCGACGGAGTTTCACAAGAGGCTTCGCGAACTGATTGGAAATGCGGCCGAGTATGTTGAGATAAGGACTTTCCATTCCTATTGCTTCGATTTGCTGGGCAAGGTCGGCTCCATAGACGATTCGGAGAATGTTGTAGATAAGGCTGTCGATGCCGTCATGGACAGTCAGGTGGAACGTAGCCGGATTACGAAGTCGATACTTGTCATTGACGAGGCGCAGGACATGAGTGAGGACGAATTTGCCCTCGTTCGTGAACTTGTACGCAACAATGACGACATGAGGGTGATTGCCGTCGGGGATGACGACCAGAACATATATGAGTTCCGAGGTTCGGACTCAAGGTATATGGGACTATTGATAAGTGAGTTCAATGCGAAGGTCTATAATATGCTGGAGAATTTCAGGAGCTGTCAGCCGGTAATCGCCCTTGCCAATTCGTTTGCGCGTACAATCGGCAACAGGCTGAAGTCCGAGCCCATCAGATGTGTGGTCGGCGGTGACGGTTGTGTCCGCCTTGTACGGCATCCTGCAGGGCATTACGGGCAGGCTGTCGTTGATGAGATTCTTGCGGCGCACCGCTCCGGAAGTTCGGCTGTCCTGACAATGACGAATGATGACGCCCTTATGGTTTCGGCCATGCTTGGCAGGAGGGGAGTGAAGGCTCGTCTGATTCAGTCGAATGACAGCTTCAGCCTCCACGACCTTGCCGAACTTCACCTCTTTTACTCAGACATCCGTGCAAACTGTTCCACGATAATTCCTGACAATGTGTGGACGCACGCCATGGAACTGACGACACGCGAATTTGCCGGGAGTTCAAGCCTTGAAACGGCGTTGTCATGCATAGGCGCGTTTGAGAAGGAATATCCGTCCAAACGTTATGTCTCGGACCTTTTCAATTTCTTCGGAGAGTCCGAACTCAGCGACTTCTGCAAGGCTGCCAAAAATGAGGTTGTCGTCTCGACTGTTCACAAGTCGAAAGGGCGTGAGTTTGACAATGTGTATCTTCTCCTTCGCGGCATGACACAGATTACCGACCGGGAACGACGTGTCATGTACGTCGGAATGACAAGGGCGAAGACAAACTTGTCGGTTCATTTTGACGGAGACATATTCCACAGCATTCCGGAACTCGCCGATGGAGGCGGTTCGGTCACCGGGCTTTCCATTGAAAATGACTCGACGTCATATGCCGAACCGGACGAACTCATGCTTCAGCTCTCGCACAGGGACTTGCATCTGGACTGTTTCAAGGGGAAGTCGGACATAATCTCAAAACTTCGTTCCGGAGATGCGCTGAATGTAATAGATGACCGGCTCTACACCACGGTTAACGGATATTCACAGCAAGTCGGCCGATTCTCCGAAGCCTTCCGCACAAAGCTGTCAAAACTTCAGCAAAAGGGCTATGTGCCAATCTCTTCAAGAGTCAGGTTCCTCCTGTTCTGGCACCACGAGAATCCTGACAAGACAAACGGCGCCCCAAAATATCTTGAAACTCCGATAGTCCTGCCCGAAATACGGCTCGGTTTCAGAAGGTAAGCATTTTCTGACGGTATCTCATGTCAAAGAGGTATCCCCTTTTTAGTTCTTCGGACAGAAAAGAGTTGTTTATCAATGTCTCCACCTTGTCGGATGGCGATGAGAACCGGTTAATTTCGCTGAGCACGATTTTTTCGGGCAGACCTATCCTTCGCCCGAACTCAATGAAATCTTCTTTGCGGATTGTTCTTACATCCGAAAATTCCATGCCTTCGCGAAAGAGCCCGCGGTTCAATGCGAAGATTCTTGGCATCGCAAGGTGGATGGAGGTGTTTATCAGGTCGTATGCCGGTGAAAGCCGATATTCATCCCCTGCTTTTATCAGTGAAAAATTCTTCAAATGTGCATCGTCATTCAGTGATATGAAATTGAACAGGATTAGCTGGAAGAAACGCAGAATGTCAATCGCGGATGCTTTGACGAACTTCCTGATGACTTCCGCGCATTCCTCATAGCTGGCATTTATGTACTTGTAGTCGCTCCCTCCATTCGCTTTTGTGTAACCCATGAGAGCGGCAAAATCTTCCTGAGGATGTTTGGCTCCGCCCTTGCCGATGTCAAACCTTCTTGTGATGTATGCCGGCTCACCGTCGTCAAAGAAACACAGGGCATTGGCCGCAGTGGAAATACCGTATACCTGTGATGCAATCTGCATTGTGACATTCTCATTTGCCGCGCAATATTTTCTGTTGAAAAGATGGTAGCCGGTCGGATTGGGCTTGAGAATGAATGTTCCGCGTTCCCCATCTTTCCCGTACCGGATATTTCCGTCGTCACCTATTACGGCGGAGAATTTGGACTGAACGCCTGACAGGGAGATTCTTCCTATATTTCTGAACGACTCCCATGCCTCCTTGCTGTCTTTGTGAGGATTCTCTCCTCTGAAGACGTGTGATACGGCACGCCCGTCGAACAACGTCTTTCGGGTAGTCGGTGAATAAGTCGTAAATCCCTCTGCCAAAGTGGAAGGACACACATTGAGTTCAATCATAATTCTGTCGGTATTACGGTTACATTGCCTATTGTGTCATAACTGCAAGTTGCGAGCAGGAAACCGAAATCATCCTCTACCGGTATCCCGAGCAGCCTTGACTGAGCCTCGCGGTTTTCGCCTTCTGACAGCATGTTGAAGAAAAAAGGGAAAAGGGTATCCGAGTTATATGCCTCTTCTTGCAGGGGCATGGTAAGGCTCACCGGTTGGACTAATGGGCTCTTGAGGTAGTCTTTATAGTATTTGAATATGTATTTGCCTTCGTCTGTCTCAATCAAGAGACCGGCATCAATCCCGTTGATCAGAACTTCTCCTGCTCTCATGAATTTGTCAGTCTTTAAGTTTTATATCCAATTGTAAGCCCAATGTTTCGGCAACGGCCAAAACGCTGTCTAATCGCGGGTTTCCCACTCCGTTTTCTATTGCGGTGACGGTGTTTATGCTGACTTGGGACAAGTCTGACACCATTCGCTGGTTGATTTTCAGCATTTTCCGGCGTTGCCTGATAGCAGATCCTAAATTTTTCTTATCCATTTGTGCGTCAAAATCACAGTATATTGTGAATATGATGCAAAGTTAATCAAAATGTTGTGCTTGACAATTAAAATTCACAATATGTTGTGAATTTTGTGCAGTGTCGGACTATTTTATATGAAAAATCGGCAAAATTCACAATATATTGTGAATTTTGCCGATTTTGAATCTTCATGGGAACAGCCTTACTCTTCGCTGACGAGGCAGAAGTCGAGGTCTTTGGTGATTTGCTCCTTGTCGAGGTGCTGTCCGATGAAGACGAGCTTCTGCATACGGTCGCCGTACTTCGGATCCCAGTCCTTCATGAAGTCCGGATCCTGGGCGGCGATTTCCTTGAGGTCTTCCTCCGGGGCGGTGGCGTACCATTTGCCGGCGGCCTTGAGCTGGAACTGGCGGCCTGCCTGTTCGAAGAGGTATGACATGTCGGTGTCGTCGCTGAAGTAGCAGAGACCCTTGGCGCGGATGACGTTGTGCGGCCATTTCTTCGCCACGAAGTTGTCGAACTTGTTCATGTCGAAGGCCGGACGGCGGCAATAGACGAAGGTGCCTATGCCGTATTCCTCGACCTCGCCGCCCTCATGCTCGTGGTGATGGTGATGATGATGATGCCCTCCGACTTCCTCGTGGTGACTGTCATGTTCTTCATCGTCATCATGGTCTTCGTCATCGTGATGGTGGTGTCCATGTTCGTGCTCGTCGTTGTCTTCGTCATCGTGGTGATGATGCTCGTGTTCGTCATCGTCGTGATGGTGATACTCGTGTTCATCGTCTTCCCCGTGGTCATGCTCGGCCTTATGGGCATCCTCCTCGGAGGTCTCGATGCCCTTGACCCAGCCGGCGGACGCCGACACCTTGTCGTAGTCGAAAAGGTGAGTGTTCAACAGCTTTTCAAGCGGCACATCCGCATAGTTGCACTCGATGATTTCGGCCTTCGGCTGAAGCTCGCGGATGATGGCCTTTATTCGTTCAAGTTCCTTCGACGATACTTCCGACGCCTTGTTCAGAAGGACGGTAGTACAGAACTCAATCTGCTGGATTACAAGATTTTCGATGTCTTCCTCGTCGATGTCCTTCATCACGAGGGTGTCGCCGCAGTCGAACTCGCTCTGCATTCTCATCGCATCGACCACCGTGACGATGTTGTCGAGCCGGCAGATGCCGTATTTCGTGTAGAGACCGCCGAAGGTAGGGATGCTGCAGATTGTCCTCGCGATAGGCTCCGGCTCGCAGATTCCGCTGGCCTCGATGACGATGTAATCGAACTTCTGCATCCTCATGATTTCGTAAATCTGCTCTATTAGGTCGGCCTTCAGAGTGCAGCATATACAGCCGTTCTGAAGCGCGACGAGACTCTCGTCCTTCTTTCCGACCACTCCGCCTTTCTGGATGAGTGCAGCGTCAATGTTGACTTCTCCTATGTCATTGACAATAACGGCGAAGCGTATGCCCTTCTCATTCGCAAGAATCCTGTTGAGGAGCGTCGTCTTGCCGCTTCCGAGATAGCCGGTGAGCAGGAGCACCGGAATTTCTTTCTTTTCCATTATCTTGTTGTCTTTATATTTATCGTATCGTTCCGAGCCTCCTCGGTCCGCAAAACCGCCATTCGGAAAGGATCGGGGAAATTTTGCGGCGCACATACCGCTGACAAACTGTCATGGGAAAATGCGCCTTATATCCGCGTCAAAGTCTGTGCCTTTGCCGGAAAAACGCTATCTTTGTCCCGCCGTCGCCGAAGTCTCTGACAATGTTGTCAGATGGCTGTCCCGGTGACACCGCTCACGATATGCCGAAAAAGGAAGCCGTGGAGAAGATGTTTGACAGCATCGCTCCGGAATATGACGCTCTGAACCATATACTTTCGCTGAACATTGACAAGATATGGCGCCGTCGCGCCGTGCGGAAACTTCTGCCGAAAGATGCTGATTTTCATATACTTGATGTCGCCTGCGGGACGGGGGACTTTTCGATTGCCGTGGCGAGACGCTCGAAGAACGCGCGGATTACGGGCATCGACCTCTCGGACGGAATGCTTGCCGGGGGGCGCGAGAAGGTGGCGAGGCTCGGCCTCGACGGCCGGATTGAGCTGCTGAAAGGAGACTGTGAGGCGCTGGAGTTCGCCGATGACAGCTTCGACGGCGTGTGCGTGGGGTTCGGAGTAAGGAACTTTGAGCATTTGGAACAGGGGCTGCGTGAGATTCTCCGCGTGCTCAAGCCGGGAGGCCGTCTGGTGATTCTTGAGCTTTCCGTGCCTCAGAACAGGCTGCTTCTTGCGCTGTACAAGCTGTATTTTCTGAAGATTCTGCCATGGATCGGCGGCAGGGTCAGCGGCGACAAGGCGGCCTACCGCTATCTCCCGGCCTCTGTTCTGAATTTCCCCCTTCCCAAGCGCTTCAAGACCAT
Source organism: Bacteroidales bacterium UBA6360 (assembly GCA_002440085.1). Lineage (GTDB taxonomy): Bacteria > Bacteroidota > Bacteroidia > Bacteroidales > UBA932 > Cryptobacteroides. The sequence continues at coordinate 5,631 of DJRM01000091.1, read as the reverse complement.
CCTGTCGTCCTGCGGCTTCAGTTCCGTCAGGCATACACCTCTCACGTTTGGCATCTGCCGTATGTATGTCGCCGAGAAGTAATCCCTCAGCAACCGCCAAGAGAATCATCGCGAAATCCGCTCTGTCCTCTCGAACCCCATTCTGTCCTCTCGAAATCCATTCTGTCCTCTCGAACGAAGTGAGAGGTCTTTGCGCATTGAAACTACCACAAATACATCGTGAACCCGACCGCAAGAAGAACCGCGAGTACAAAAGTCCCCATGACCAGCATAGGGAGGTACTTGTCAAGGGCATGGTCTCGGTGCTTCCAGACTCCGATGATGTGGATGACGTAGAGCGGAAGCGTCGCAAGAAACAGACAGTGCCGCCAGTCGAACATCCTGCATCCGAATACATAGCCGAGCAGCAGCGCCCATCCTCCGGCAATCAGCAGAGTCTGATATATCCTCGCGTTCCTTTCTCCGAGCCTTATCGCGACGGTGACTCTCGTCGCCGCGTCCGTTTTCATGTCGCGGATGTTATTGATGTTCAGCACTCCCACACTGAATAGCCCGATTGCAGATGCCGGGAGCAGGAGATAGAACGACGGAATTTCGTGCGCGACCACGAAATAGGCCCCGAGCACCGACACGATTCCGAAGAAGGTGAACACGGCGATGTCTCCGTGTCCGCTGTAGCCATAGGGATGACGCCCGAGCGTGTATCTCATCGCCGCCATCACGGCCGAGGCTCCGAGAAGCAGAAGCAGAATCGGCTCAAGGGCGAGAAATGTCCCGTAGGAGCAATAGACCATAGCGGCTCCGGAAATGCAGCTCATCACCGCCCAGAACGCGACCATTCCGCGATAGTCTCTGTCGCTCAGGTGTCCCTTGGAGTAGTTCGGTCCCTGCCTGTCGTCGCCGTCCGTCCCGCTGATGTAGTCTCCATATTCATTTGACACGTTTGACAGGATCTGAAGGCATACGGCAGTCAGCGCGACCAGGGCGGCCGTTCCCCAGCCAATCCGGTAGTCTGCCGCTGCGAGTCCGATTCCCGTTATTATTCCCGCAAGCGATAGCGGCAATGTGCGCAGCCTCGCCGATTTTACGTAATATTTGAACTTTTTCATCTCTGTTCCTTAATTATATGCATCCGTATATCCCCGAAATCCCGGTTTTCGGTAAACATATCCCCGGATTCGACGAAAACTCCGCGAAGTTAATGAATATTTCCAGATTTTCGAGGCGACGGAAGGCGATTGCCGATATTTGTATGTTTCATAACCAACGCTTTCCAATCTTTGCAAACCTCGATAATTTTGCACCACGATTTAGGAAATAAAAACAATACAGCTATGAAACTCACGGTATTTTTCGTTCTGGTTGCCCTCTGTGTGGCAGGAAGCATTTTCACCGCATTCGACAAAATGAGACGTCTCAAGAGTGTTGAGGCCAGAAATCATCGGGTCAATGTGCGGAAAATAAAGGACATAGTTACTGAATAACTTTTCTTGACCATATGTACTGTTTTCAACTGTACTTTTATATGCATTAATTTTTCGGACCGCTGAACTTCGCGAGAATCTCAGCGGTCTTTTTTTTATCTCCAATATAAGGCAAACCCATTCTTCTCAATTTTTTATCTGAGAAATACTTTTGGGTGGGAGGGAATGAAGAAAAAGATGGGATGCAAGGCGCGCAAAGCCATCGAAACCGGAGCAACCTTGTCGGTTGTGAGGATTTCGATGGCTTTCGCAACGAAGCAGACCGCTTTTTATTCGCCCCGCGTTACGGAGAAGGAAAACTTTCTGAAGATAAATATCGGAATCATCGTCGCCAGCACCATCAGTACGATGGCTATGAGGCAGATGAGCGCATTGTAGTGGAATACGTTGCGGTAGTGGGAGAATGTCTCCTCACCGGACGCCATTATTGCAAGCACCAGCGCGTTCACCGCCCTGTAGGCATACATTCCCGGAATCATCGGGAGCAGGGCCGGGAATGACAGCGCCTCGACGGGGCATCTGCGCCACTTTGCCACCGGGAGGGACAGCATCCCTATCGCGAGCCCGGCGAAGAAACTGGCCTGAACGATGTGGACTCCGAAATATTCCATGAGGACGAACCTCGTCATGTGCCCGGTCGCCGCGAGTATGGCGCAGCCGATAAAGCTGTTCCTTGAAATGTTGCTTATGCTGCCGAAACCGATTGCCGCTATCGCCGCGAACAATCCGTCTGAAATAATTGCAAGTGGAATTGTAAAATCAATCATCGTGTTCTCTTTTAACGTGTTTTCTTTTAACGTGTTCCCTTTTAATGAACGTGGTTTCCCGGGTGTGGCTTCCTGAGTGCGGCTTCCGAGCTCTAAACATAGTTGATCTGCATTATCATCAGCGCGAGGCAGAGTCCGAGCGAAAGGGAAACCGTGGTGATGATTGCCTGGATGAAGCGGCTGAGACAGCAGACGTAGTGCCCGTAGATGAGGTCGCTCATCGCGTTGATGAAAGGAATGCCTGGCACGAGCCACAGTACGCTGGTGGCGAGGGCGATGTCCGGAGTCGTGCCCAGCCCGAAGACATAGCCGGAACAGCTTATGATCGCCGATAGGCAACTTGATGCGATGACGGCGAGCTGGACATTGAGTCCCTGCCTTACAACCATCTCGTGCTTGAGGTAGAATCCGCAGACGGTCGCCGTGAAAACGATTGCCATGGAAATCCAGTCGCCGTTGAACAGGCGGCAGAAGGATGCGTTGGCACAGCCGACGAGGAAGGTCACAAGCGGAAATTTCAGACGCGGAATCTTCAGGATTTCCTCGTATTCCTTCCATGCGCTCTCAAGCGGCAGCCGCTCGTCGGAGATTCTCCAGCTCAGCGCGCTCAGCCGTGTTATCGCGTCGAAGTTCAGTGACGTTTCGCTGATTTTGCAGTTCACCGTGTATGAGTGCTCCCGGTTGCCGTCCCAAAGGGTCAGCATTATCTCGTTCGGGAGCACTGCAAAATCAGCCAAAGCTCCGTATGACTCGGCAATCCGCACCACATTCTTCTCTGTCCTGATGGTCGTCGTTCCGCTAGAAAGCAGTTTGGCGGCATATTCGGACAAAAACCTGCACAATCCCTTAAGGTGTTCATGTGTAGGTGTTGTAACTAATGTGTTATTGGCAGTAACACTTTTGTTTTCAACTTTTTTCATATTATGCATCAATCTTCGGTCAAACACGCCTCAGAAACTCAGTTTCTCAGTCGAGGTAGTGGTTGCTGTCAAGGCTGTCCCAAGTGATTACGTGATGCTTGTGGTTTTCCTTAATCAGCCATCCGAGAACTGGAACTGCAACGACTGCCGCGAGGCAAACGATTATGATGAACTGAGCATTTGAGTTCATGCAGCTTGCAAAGTGAAGAAACAAATCCATAATTCTATAATTTTAACGCTGCAAAAGTATCGCATCATCGGCAGATGAGTATGCCTTTGTTATGAATTGTTGCGATTGCGGTGTTCGGAATCATGTGCCCGTCCAGTGTCCGTCGTGTCGGAGTAATTTGAAAATATCAAAAATATCCGTAACTTCGCGCCGCTTTTGAAATATTATCCCGGGGCTGTCAGGGGTTTACCACCATGATGGCTACCGGGCGGGAATATACCCGGAGTAGTTGAAACCTCTAAAAACAAGATTTATGCGTTCACAAAAAAACGTGAGTGTGCTGTTCCTGCTTTTCAGCATCCTCTTCTGTGTCTGTCTCATCACGGCAAACCTTCTCGAAACAAAGCAAATCGCAGTCGGCCCGATTTCATTGACGGGCGGCCTTCTGGTCTTTCCGATAAGTTACATCATCAATGACTGTGTGTGCGAGGTCTGGGGCTACGGCAAGGCGCGTCTTCTCATCTGGACCGGTTTCGCGATGAATTTCTTCGTCGTCGCCATGGGCGCGCTCTGCGACGTCATTCCTCCCGCACCCTACTGGGACAACCAGGCGGGGTTCCACTCCATCTTCGGTCTTGCCCCGCGCATAGCCGCAGCGTCATTCGTCGCATTCATAGCCGGTTCGTTTGCCAACGCTTTCGTCATGAGCAAGATGAAGCTCCGCGACGGAGAGAGGCGCTTTTCCTTGCGGGCAATCCTCAGCACTGTGGCCGGCGAGGGCTTCGACAGCCTCATATTCTTCCCGATAGCCTTCCTCGGCGTCATTCCGGCCGCCGAACTTCCCAAGATGATGCTTTGGCAGGTTTTCCTCAAGACCGTGTATGAAATCATCGCCCTTCCCGTCACCGTCCGTGTGGTCCGCGCCCTCAAGAGGCACGAGGGCGACAGCGCCGACGACAATGGAATTTCCTACAACATCTTCAAAATAAGGAATTTGTAGTTCTGATTCCACAATGTTCGTGAATCTCAGTCACGACCGGTGCCGCGCTGTTTCCAAAACGTTCAGTGGCACGGCAGTTATGAATATTGCCTGATTTACGGCATTTTTGTATATTTGCAGCCCCAAAGTGTAAGCGGTTTAGGCTTTGGCGTAACAAAATATCCTCTGATGAAGAAAGTTCTCTCCTTTTCTGTCTTTCTCCTTGTGGGGCTTGCTGTTTCGCAGGTTCTTCCTTTTCTTGCCGGTGACGCTACCCATTCAGTTAAGGTAGTGACGGACATATTCCTCTACATCTGCCTCGCGTTCATAATGATAAACGTCGGGCGTGAGTTTGAAATTGACAAGACGCGGTGGAGATCCTACGCGCTCGACTATTTCGTCGCCATGGTCGCAGCCGCGATGCCGTGGATTCTCATCGCGCTCTACTACGTTTTCGTACTCTTCCCGTCCTGCGAATGGGGGAGCGGCGACCTCTGGAAGGAAACCCTGCTCATAAGCCGTTTCGCGGCACCGACGTCTGCGGGAATCCTCTTCACGATGCTTGCCGCCCTTCGTCTGAAATCAAGCTGGATGTATAGGAAGATCCAGGTACTCGCGATTTTCGACGACCTCGACACCATACTCCTGATGATTCCGCTTCAGGTATTCATGATAGGGATGAAGTGGCAGATGGGCGTGATACTCGTCATTGTCATGTTCCTCCTTGTCTTCGGGTGGAAGCAGATGGGAAAATATGGCATGAGGCAGGACTGGAAGGCAATTCTCGGCTATTCCGTCATCGTCATCGCCTTCACCCAGGGAATATATCACGTCTCCGAATACTATCTCGGCATGCACGAGGGCATACACATCGAGGTCCTGCTCCCGGCGTTCATCCTCGGAATGGTCATGAAGCCGCAGCATATAGAGTCGAAGACGGAGACGAACGTCGCGACGGCGATTTCATATCTCTTCATGTTCCTTGTCGGCGTGAGCATGCCGCAGTTCGTCGGGATTGACATGAACTCGCAGCCGGCGAACCCGGACTCGGTGACGGCGTCGCTTCCGATGATGTCCTGGGGCATGATTGCCGTCCACGTGCTCGTCGTCTCCCTGCTATCGAACATCGGAAAGCTCATGCCTCTGGCGTTCTACCGCGACCGCAAGTTCAGCGAGAGGCTCGCCCTCTCAATCGGAATGTTCACCCGGGGCGAAGTGGGCGCCGGCGTGATTTTCATAGCCATCAGCTATGGTCTCTGCGGTCCGCTCCTGCTGATTTCTGTGCTCACCATCGTGCTGAACCTCATCCTTA
>DJRM01000041.1 GCA_002440085.1 Bacteroidales bacterium UBA6360 | reverse complement strand
AATAAATATAGACCGAAAAGAATGAGAAAGATGATGCAGGTTATTTTTGAAGGTTTCTAAACAAATTCAACGGAGCGGAGTTCAAGACCGAGTTCACTGACCATCGCGCTTACGCTCTCATATGAATTGTCCGATGAAATGAACGTGTTCATGAGGCTGATGATTGAATCTGTACGCATATTTCTTGAATTTTAATGTTTTACATTCTCTTTTTCAGAGCCGTCCGAAGACCTCTCCTCTGAATTATGATGCAAAATTAAGGCGTGCTTGTGCAAAATTGCTGCACAAGCACGCCTTTTTGTAAATTTTTCAAAAAAAATTTCAGAACAAAGACATCTCGCCCCAGGTGACGGAAACTAATTGCTTCCCTTCCCGGGCTTGAGATTGACCAGAGCCTCGACGACATTCACGACGTAATCCCCAATCTTCTCGCACTCAACAATCAGGTCCATATAGGCGGAACCCGTAGCGTACTCATATTTTCCCTCGTTCAGGTCTATGATGTTCTGCTCCTTGAGGTTATTGCGCATCTCGTTGATATTCTGCTCCGTGTTGAGCGTCAGCTTGAGGTCGCCGAGATGCTGGCCGTTGTCCTTGAGAATGGCCGCCATCTGGTCGTATGCCGTACGGACGAGGTCGAACATCGCCGCGAAATTCTCGTTCATCGACTGCGTGAACACAAAATGGTTCTCGTTGCGGCGCTGGAGGATACGGGCCATGTTGTAGTAGCTGTCGCCAATGCTCTCAATTTCCGAAATCTCGCGGAGCTTTGCCTGAATGGAGTGCTTGGACTCGTCGCTGAGCCGGCCGTCAGCAACCTTGCTGAGATAGGCGGCAATCTCGACCTCCATGTTGTCGCTGATGTTCTCATATTTCTGAACCCTGAGGAACAGCGCAGAAAATTCATCCTGATCCGTTTCCGAGAACATCTGCTGAATCATCTCGTGCATCCTGTAGGTCCTGTCGCTCATGAGAACTATCTCCTTGTGTGCCTGAAGGATGGAAAGCTCTGAAGTTGACATCAGACCGCCGGATATGAACTCGAGATGAGACTTTCCGTCATCCTCAAAACTCTTCTCCCTGCGTGACGGGATGAAGAATGTCACCGCCTTGACATAGAACTTGGTGAACCATATCATCACGCCTATATTTATAAGGTTGAAGACAGTATGAAACATCGAAAGGCCGAAGGAAACGTAATATTGCATAGCCGCAAAATTCGCTATAAGCACATCGTTGCCGGCGACCGACGGGTCGAGACGTCCGTCGGCAAGGGCGGCCACTGTCGAAGGATCCGCAGAGTTCGTGTAGGCATAGAGGGCATTCGGGTCACCGACACAGCCGGTAGTTATCCACGATATGAGCTTCATGTAAGGACGGTAGAGCGCGAGGGCCCAAACGGCTCCGAGGAGGTTGAACATCAGATGTCCCGCCGCCGCGCGCTTCGCCATGACGTTTCCGGAAACGGACGCGATGATAGGCGTGATACAGGTTCCGATGTTTCCGCCGAGAACGAGAGCCGCGGCCAGGTCAAAGGTTATCCACCCCTTGCTGCACATTATCAGCGCTATCGCGAACGTGGCGCTGGAAGCCTGCACCACCATCGTCAGCACCATGCCCACCACAGCGAAGACCAGCACGGACCAGAATCCCATGTCAGACCAGCGCCGAAGGGCATCGAAAACGGCCGGATTCGCCTGGAGATCAGGCACTGAATGATTAAGATAGTCCAGTCCGAGGAACAGGAGCGCGAAGCCTATGAGGAACTCGCCCCAGTTCGTGTAGACGGATTTTTTCATAAAAAGAAGCGGCACCCCGATCGCGAAAAGCGGAACGGCGAATGTCGCTATATCTACCTTGAATCCGAAAAGTGAAATAATCCAGGCCGTGAACGTTGTTCCCACATTGGCGCCGAAGATTACGGCCATTGACTGCTGGAGGGAAATGAGACCCGCGTTGACGAAGGAGACAATCATCGTTGTCGTTGCAGACGAGGACTGGACGAGTGCGGTGATGAAGATACCGGTCAGAGCCCCGAGGAACTTGTTGTTGGTCATCAGCGCCAATATGTCTCTCAACTTGTTTCCGGCCGCCTTCTGGAGACCTTCGCTCATAAGCTTCATCCCATACAGGAACATCCCCACGGAGCCTATAAGGGTAAGAATTTCCAAAAATCCGAAATTCATATATCATTAAGTTTCTCTTGCTTTCCACCGAGTGCACGAAGGTCGTACAAGAAGTTTTAGACCGCGAATTTACAATCTGATTTCAAAAAAGACAATGTTTTGAACGCATTATATGACGAAAAAATTATTTTTCTGTGAATATTTGCCGCGTCTTCGAAAAAATATGCGTCTACGAGGAATTTTTTTTTGTAAAAAAGCAAAAGCAATCCTAAATTTGCAGGATTTTACGGAGATATTTTCTTCTCAGAAAGACATATATGTCCGATTTTAATTTATTTACATACAGATGGCAGAAAACACCACATTGCTCTCGAAAGTCCTCGGACTTAAAGACAAATACGAGTCGCTTCAGAACCAGCTCGCTGATCCTGAGGTTATCTCCGACATGAAGAAATATGTTCAGCTCAACAAGGAATACAAGGAGCTGTCGCCTATCATAAAGGCCGGCGAGGAATATCGTAAGCTCATTGAATCCTACGACATGGCGAAGGAAATCATCGCCGAGGAAAAGGATGAGGAACTCAGGGAGATGGCAAAGGAGGAGATTGCGGAGATTGAGCCGCAGCTTCCGGAGATGGAGCAGAAAATCAAGCTTCTGCTCATACCGGCAGACCCTCAGGACAGCAAGAACGCCATTCTGGAAATCCGTGGAGGCGCCGGCGGTGACGAGGCGGCAATCTTCGCGGGTGACCTGTTCAGAATGTACAGCAAGTATTTCGAGCGCCGTGGCTGGAAGATGGAAATCAACAGCCAGTCGGAGGGCGCGGCCGGCGGATTCAAGGAAATCGTCGTTAAGGTCATCGGAGAAGGCGTCTACGGAGTTCTCAAGTATGAGTCCGGAGTGCACCGCGTGCAGCGTGTACCTCAGACAGAAACTCAAGGAAGGGTTCACACATCGGCAGCGTCTGTGGCTGTGCTCCCTGAGGCAGACGAGTTCGACATCGAGCTGAACATGAACGACATACGCAAGGACACCTTCTGTTCTTCAGGTCCGGGAGGCCAGTCCGTGAACACGACCTACTCGGCAATCCGCCTCACCCACATCCCGTCCGGAATCGTGGTGCAGTGCCAGGACGAGAAGTCACAGCTCAAGAACTTCGACAAGGCTCTCGCCGAGCTCCGCACGAGGCTCTACAATATGGAGTACGAGAAGTACCTGAACGAGATTTCCGCAAAGAGAAAGACAATGGTCTCAACTGGCGACCGCTCGGCGAAAATCCGCACCTACAACTATCCGCAGTCACGCGTGACCGATCACCGCATCAACTACACAATGTACAATCTGCCGGTGTTCATGGACGGTGACATCCAGGAACTGCTGGACCAGCTGCAGATTGCGGAGAACGCGGAACGGCTGAAAGCCGCCGCAGAAGAATAGCGGGGCGCCCCTCCGACTCAGATGCTTAACTTGGGACTCCCGCGAGAATGAGCTGAGACAAAGCTTAATTAGAGGGTAAAACAAATCAAAATGTCCGATTTTCTTTAAGAATTTCGGACATTTTAATTACAGTTCTTGAGAATATTATAGACCTCATGCGAAATCAAAGGAACTGTTGCATTACAGCCCCTTTGACTTTGCCTCATCCCAGATGGCGTCCATTTCCGCCAGAGTCATGTCGTGGAGGTCGCGGCCTTCGCGGATTGTGTGCTCTTCAAGGTAGGTGAAGCGGCGGCGGAACTTGGCGCAGGTGCGTTCGAGAGCCGTGTCCGGATTGAGCTTATAGAGGCGCCCGGCGTTCACGAGTGCGAAAATCATGTCTCCCAGTTCCTCTTCGGCACGGTCTCGGGCAGCGGCCTTCGCCTCGTCTGAAACTGCGGCGTCAATAGCCTTCAGCTCCGTCTCAAGCTCTCCTTCCTCTTCCTTGACCTTCGCCCATACATCCTCCTTCTTCTCCCAGTCGAAACCGACTCCGCGGGCCTTGTCCTGAATCCTGTAGGCCTTAATCATCGAAGGAAGCGACTCCGGCACACCGCTCAGCACCCGCTTGTTGCCGTCCTTTTCTTTGGTCTTGAGCATTTCCCAGTTGCGCATCACGTCCTCGGCAGAAGCTGCCTTCGCCTCTCCGAACACATGCGGATGACGATATATAAGCTTCTCACACAGACGGTTGCAGACATCCGCAATGTCGAACTCCCCTTTTTCGTCGCCCATTTTCGCGTAGAAGACGACGTGAAGAAGCAGGTCACCGAGTTCCTTGCAAATCTCCGCGTGCTCATCCTTCAGAATCGCATCGCTCAGTTCGTACACTTCCTCAATCGTCTGCGGACGCAGGCTCTCATTGGTCTGTTTCCTGTCCCACGGGCATTTCACCCTAAGTTCGTCCAAAATGTCGAGCAGCCGTCCGAAGGCCTCTAATTTTTGTTCCTTTGTATTCACAATACTTCGTTAAAAATTA
>DJRM01000079.1 GCA_002440085.1 Bacteroidales bacterium UBA6360 | reverse complement strand
CCGCCGCCCTGACGCTTGCGTCCGGATGTCAGGACCTGGCGATTCAGTACAGCCCCGAGGCTCTTCAGGACATCTCGGACCGGCAGCCCGTGATTTCGCTGCACGCGGAACAGTCTGCGGACAATGTGGTCATTGTCGTTCTGAACCACGGCGGAAAGTCCGCTGTGGAGAAAATCTACGCCAAGGCTTCACTCCCCTCCGACGGGGAGAAGACCATAAGGCTCGCCTCCGCAGGTCAGGAATATGTGGAGCAGTACAGCCTCAGGACGGGCATTGACTATAAGCTCCTGCCGCAGGCTTTCTATGCCTTTGCGGGAGGCAGCGCCCTTGAACTTCACGACGGCCTGCAGGAGACGGCGGCGAAGCAGGTTCAGCTCTTCGCCAAGAACAAGTTCGGCACCGTTCTGGATGCCGGCCGCTATCTGCTTCCGATAACCGCCGCCGTATCGGAGACGGACGGGGACGGTTCATGCGGCACGGTGCTTATCGACCTGACCGTGAGGGAACCCTACTCCGACCCTGACGGCTGCGAACTCTACACGGGCGAAGACATGTTCACGGTGTTTTACCTCAACACCGCCGTCTTCGACCCGAGACTTGCAAACGACTTCATCCTCGAGAAAATCAATGACAAGAGCTACCGTCGCGGACTCGGCAACATAGTGAACCTCCGCCAGGCCTCGCTCAACTACGACGCTTCCACCGGCAGTGTCTCGGTGAAGCCGACGGGTGACCTCCGCTATGTCCTTGAGCACTTCACCGAGCGCGTCCTCCCCGTTCAGGAAAGCGGCCGCAAGGTCTGCGTCTGCATCGACGGCGGAGCGCAGGGCATCGGCTTCTGCAACCTCACGGACGAACAGATAGGGGACTTTGCGCATTCAGTGAAGAGGATGGTCGATTACTACGGCCTCGACGGAGTCAATCTCTGGGACCGCAACGCCAACTACGCCGCTGCCGGGGAACGCGGATTTCCTCCGGCGAACACCACCTCCTACCCCAGGCTCATAAAGGCGCTGCGCGAGGCTCTCGGACAGAGCAGGCTTCTCACCATCACCGACTATGAGGCTCCGACCGAATATTTCTGGGACACGGAGGCGACCGGAGGAATCCGTGTCGGCGAGCACATCGACTACGCATGGTCGGGCTACTGCAGCGGCGACGAACCCGTACAGATTGTGGATCCGTGGCATCAGGAGATTTCCTTCGTGTCGAAGACCCATCCGCGCAGGCCCATTGCCGGACTGGATCCCAAGAGATATGGAATCACCAATGTGACTTGCTACAGGAAACAGGACGAATCGCTGTTCGCTCTTGAGCAGTATGACAAGAGTGTCCTCACGTCCAGCGATATATTTGTTTTCTATGATGTCAGGTCAATCCTTCAGGACTCTTATGAGGGGGCAAATATAATTAGCGGATTTTGGCCGGTCTGGTATAACGACTATATGATGAGCATAAAGACTGGAAGGCTGCGTAACGACAGGCGTGATGAAACTGGCGCCATCAACCCATATAACAAATGGGTCAAGGACTGGTAGTGTATCTCTGTCATTTCGACTGGAGCGAAGCGGAACGGAGAAATCTATATAATAAGAATGAATTACAAATTAACCATAAACAATTAAAACACAATGAAAACATTAAGACACCTCATGACAGCCCTTTCGCTGTCGGCGCTCCTCTTCGCGGGATGCGACAAGTACGATGACACGGCCATTTCGGGTCGCGTGGATGAACTCGAAGGCAGGGTCACCCAGCTGGAAACTTTGGCGAAGCAGCTGCAGAGCAATGTCAGCGCCATGCAACTTGCTGTCGATGCCCTCAAAAGCCAGGACCGGATTGTCTCGGTGGAGCCTCTTCCGGACAATGCGGGCTTTGTGGTGGAATTCGAGAATGCCGGCAAGATAAATGTCTATAACGGAACCGACGGCAAGGACGGAGCTGATGGCAAGACACCTGTCATCGGCGTTCAGAAGGATGAGGCTGACGGGCAGTACTACTGGACAATAGACGGGGAGCCGATGCTTGACAACGGCAAGAAAATTCCCGCCACGGCTCAGCTTGGCACCCCGCAGATAAAAATCGAGAACGACAAGTTCTGGTTCTCCGTGGATGAGGGAAAGAACTGGACGGAGTGCGGCGACATCCGTTCTGCAGGCATAGGCACCATCACCAATGTGACCGACAACGGCGACGAGGTTGTCTTCACTCTTTGGGACAACAGCACCATCACCATTCCTAAGGTTCAGGCTTTCGCCATTGAAATCGGCAGGGCTGAAGTCGGGGTTGTCGCCGGTCAGACGACGTTCATTCCTTACACAATCATTGCGGGAGACAAGGACACAAAAGTGAAGGCTATGGCCGACGAGGGTTATAAGGTTGAGGTTTCCGGTAATTACAACGGCGGCGAGCTGGCGGTCACCGCACCGGCTACCGTAACGAAGGCTTCCGTGTTCATTGTTGCCATAAGCGGCAAGGGGGAGGTGGCCGGAAAGATTCTCGACTTTGAGAAAGGAGACCTCGTGCTTGTCAAGGACGGAGTCACCATCGATGCTCTCGGCGGCGAGATTGAACTTCCGTTCAAGACAAATATGGATGCCATTGTCATGATTGACCCTTCCGCGAACTGGATTGAGCAGATACCCGAGACAAAGGCGCTTCAGGAATATACCTACAAGTTCAATGTCAAGGCATACGAGAACGGAACAGAGCCTCGCGAGGGCAAGATTTACATTACCTGCGACGGTATCGGAAGAAAGGAATTCACAGTTCGCCAGCTGAACACGGTGAAAACAGGAGGAGGCGAGGCTGATTTTAACACTTTCAAGACCGAGGTTCCAGCTACAGGACAATTAATGGTATTGATAAATGACGAGACCGAGGCCGGCTGGAAAATGACGAATGGAGCCCTCCGGGGACACAAACAATTTACACCTATTCCAGAAGGAGGGAAAGCGCCGTGGATTAATGGTGGAACAAATGCAGTTGGCATTCTGGAGTCTTCGATGCTGACAGGAGGATGCGATAAACTTACGATTGCCTATGGTGTTCAATCAGCAGGAAACATTAAGACATGTGGTCTTAAATTTCTTGTCGAAGTAACCCCAAAAGAAGGAAAACCTTTTTCTGAAACAGTTTACAGTGCAGGCAATAGCATAGTTAATAAAACAGCCATTCAGGCTATTCTTGATGTCAAAATCTCAGGAAGTTTTTCCATTAAGATAACAAATCTTTGCCCTAAAAACACGGAAAGCGTAAACAATCGTGGCACTTACGATAGTGTAATCATACAAAACGTCTCGTGGACAGGCTACACCGAATAAGCCGGCCCGAAACCAGCAGAACCCACCCACGTTAATTCAAACTCGGACCACCGCACGGCGCCCAACCCCGCCGTCCGGTGGTTTTGTCGTATGTAAGATTTTAGAACCCCGCTAATTGCAATTGGTTAGCCACTACCATAGATACATGTAAGAACTTTATTAGTAAAAAGATTGTTACTAATAAGATTATTACATATATTTGTACCCATAAATTAATGAATTATGACAGAGAAACCTTTTACTTTCGGAGTTGCGACGGCTGGTGAGAACTTTACAGACAGGGAGCAGGAGACAGCGCGGCTTCTTGCCAATTTCCGCTATGGGGTAAATACCATTTTGATTTCGCCGCGCCGTTGGGGAAAGACATCACTGGTCAAGAAAGTCTGCGGCCTTGCGGAGTCGGACAAACTGAGGGTCGTCTTTATGGACATATTTTCCTGCCGCACGGAAAAGGACTTTTATGATATGTTCGCGGAAACCGTGTTGAAACAGACCGCATCCAAATGGGAGGAGTGGGTCGAGAACGCCAAGGTCTTTCTGTCGCGTATCAGCCCGAAGATTTCAATGGGACCCGACCCGATGACGGATTTCTCGATTTCGTTTGAACTTAACGACAAGAGAGAAGACGTCACGGAAATCCTGAGTCTCCCGGAGAAAATAGCTCAAAAAAAGGGCATAAGCATAGTCGTCTGCATTGACGAGTTCCAGCAGATAGCGGACTTTGCCGACTCCAAGACTTTTCAGAAAAGGCTCAGGACAGTATGGCAGCATCAGCAGTCGGTTTCATATTGCCTGTTCGGAAGCAAGAAACACCTTATGAATGAATTGTTTGAGAAGAGAAGTTTCCCGTTCTATAAATTCGGGGATTCGATATATCTGAAGAAAATACCGACATCAATATGGATTGACTATATCATCGGACGGTTCGCATCGACAGGAAAGGAGATATCACGCGAACTTTCGGAAAAGATATGTCTCACGGTCGATAATCATTCGTCGTATGTGCAGCAGCTGGCATGGCTTACGTGGATTCATACTGACCGCACCGCGACGGAAAGCGATTTTGAGGAGGCACGTCAGGACATGATAGACCAGAATACTCCGCTGTTCGAGAAGCAGACGGAGAATCTTACCGCATACCAGATGAATTTCCTCCGTGCGATTGTTTCCGGAGTTCACAGCGAGTTCTCGACCAAGGATGTCATTATGAAGTATGACCTGGGCTCATCCGCAAATGTCAGCGCCGTGCGGCGTTCGCTCGTCAAGAAGGAACTGATAGATGTCGAAGACCGTAAGGTAATCATTCCCGACCCGGTTCTGGAGATATGGCTTCGCCGGGAGTTTGTCAAATAAATTTGATTTGTAAAAACGGACAAAACCTCGATAACAATGTTGGAAAAACGGACAAAATGACTAAATTTGCGTTGAAAAAACGGACAAAGATATGATTAACCGCAAGATTGATAAGAAGATAGAGCAATTTTATGCAAATCACGCAGGTGCGCTGCTCCTTACTGGTGCAAGGCAGGTCGGAAAGACCTTTGCGATGAGAAAATTCGCGAAGGAGCATTTCAAAAATGTCGTCGAAATCAATTTTGTCGAGAACCCGCAGGCAATAGGAGCCTTTGACGGGGCCTCGGATGCATCGGAAATGCTTTTCCGTCTGTCCGCGCTGACTTCGGTAAACTTGGTTCCCGGAGAGACATTCGTGTTCTTCGACGAGGTGCAGAAATATCCGGACCTCGTCACCATGATAAAGTTCCTCGTTGATGAGGGCAGTTTCCGTTACGGGCTGAGCGGTTCGCTGCTTGGTGTTGAACTGAAAGACCTTCGCTCCGAACCTGTCGGGTATATGGATGTCATGGATATGTATCCTATGGATATAGAGGAATTTTCACTGGCGGTCGGTGTCGCCCCGAAGATAATCGATGCGCTGAAAGAGTGTTTCGAGACAAGACGTTCCGTTGACGCTGTCGTGCATCAACGTATGATGAAAGTCTTCAGGCTCTATCTTATCGTCGGCGGAATGCCGGCCGCCGTGGCAAAATATACGGAAACCAATAATCTTCAGCAGGTTGAGGCTGAGCAGAAGGCGATAATACGACTCTACAGACGTGACATATCCCAATATGATCCGGATGGCAAGCTGTTTCTTGACGACATCTTTGAACTGATGCCGTCGGAATTGAACGCGAAAAACAAAAGGTTCATCCTGAAGAAATTAAACGAGAATTTCAAATTCAGCCGATATGAAAGCAGTTTTCTCTGGCTGGACAAAGCCGGCGTGGCGCTCCCCGTATTCAATGTGGAAGAGCCGAAATATCCGTTGAGACTGTCAAGGCAGCGCAATCTTTTCAAACTTTTTCAGAACGACGTGGGGCTGCTTGCCTGTCAGTATTCAAACGGCATGCAGCTGAAACTCCTGATGGATGAGGTGAATATAAATTACGGAGGCATCTATGAGAATTTCGCGGCTCAGGAACTTCACGCCCATGGTTTCGACCTGTACTACTTCAACAGCAAGTCACAGGGAGAGATTGATTTTGTCGTCGAACACAAGGAAAGAATCCTTCCGATAGAGATAAAATCAGGGAAAGACTACACGCGGCACAGTGCCATGGACAATGTGCTTGCAAATCAAGAATATGAGATTCCCGAAGCGTATGTTTTCTGTCAGGACAATGTTTCGGTAAAAGAGCGTATCTCCTATTTCCCCATTTATATGCTCATGTTTCTTCAGAGAACAAGCGGACTCGGACCGGACTCTGTCTATAAACTCGACTTGTCGGGGCTGAACTGACCGTGCCTGGAGGTGAATGTTTCAGGGAAATTCAGCCTCGCTTCTTCTGACAGGCGCCCGCCAGACGGGAAAGACATTTGCCGTCAGAAAATTTGCAAGGGACTCGGGTCTTGAACTCGTGGAGATAAACTTCTATGAAGACTCACAGGCCATTACGATTTTTGAAGGGGCCAAAGATGCGGACGATGTTCTGTTTCGTCTTTCAGCATACACCAATACCGTTCTTAAACCGGGCAATACCCTCATATTTTTTGATGAGATTCAGAAATTTCCGGACATAGTGACATGGATAAAATTTCTTGTTGAGGAGGGCAGCTATAAATATGCATTGAGCGGCAGCCTGTTGTGGGTTGAACTGAAAAACATACGCAGTGTTCCGGTAGGATATATGTCTGTCATAGATGTTTATCCATTGGATATGGAAGAGTTTTTCCGGGCTGTGGGGGTCAGTGATGCTGTTCTGGATTCTGTAGAACTGGCCTTCAGCGAAAAGAGGCCGGTGGATCGGGTCGTACATGATTCCCTGATGAGGCTTGTCGGAATCTATCTTGTTGTCGGCGGGATGCCTGCGGCCGTTCAGGCGTACATAGACACAAATAATCTTCAGAATGTCAATGCCCGGCAGGCGGATATAATGCGTCTGTACAAATGGGATATAAGCCAATATGACCCCGGGCAGAAGCTGGGCATCAATGAAATGTTCGATTTGATACCGTCCGAGCTGAATGCGTGCAACAAGCGTTTTGTTCTGAAGCGGCTCAATGAACATGCGCGTTTTCAAAAATATGAGAACGGCTTCATCTGGCTCAAGGATGCCGGAGCGGCACTGCCTGTATATAATGTGTCTGAGCCGGTGTCTCCGCTGAAGCTGAATGAGGAGAGGAATCTGTTCAAATTGTTCCAGAATGACGTGGGTCTCCTGTCTTCACAATATTCCGACGGCATTGCACTGCGGATAATAAGAGGGGAGGTGAACGTGAACTATGGCGCCGTGTATGAGAACCTTACGGCTCAGGAACTTTCGGCGCACGGATTTTCTCTCTATTATTTCAACAGTAAGAAATTGGGTGAACTTGACTTTGTGTTGGAAACGTCTGACGGGGTAGTCCCTGTGGAGGTGAAGTCAGGCAAGGACTACGAAAGGCATAATGCATTGAAAAATGTACTGGCCTGTGACAATTACGGGATAAGGAACGCGATTGTGCTGACAAATGACAACCTCCGGACTTCCGGCCGCGTGACCTATATGCCGATTTATATGCTCATGTTTATTCGGAAGAATGCCGCAAGCTCCCCTCAGATTGTAGTGCCTGACTTGACAGGACTCGTGTAACCTCCTCCTGTCTTCGCTGAAAAAGGTGAGGCATCAGATTGAGATTTTCAGTAAAAAACTGCGAGTTAATCGTCTTATATATGTACGTATGCGTGTTTTGCGCTGCGGAAATATGACGATAACCACAGAAAAATGGACACGAACAAAAGTAAATCCCGGAAAATATCACCCATAAGATGGGTGCCGACCCTCTACTTCGCCATGGGGCTGCCATTCGTGGTTCTGAACATGGTCTCGGCCGTGATGTTCAAGGACCTGGGCGTGTCGGACGCGAAAATAGCCTTTTGGACATCACTGATCATGTGGCCGTGGACCATCAAGTTTCTCTGGAGCCCGGTGCTGGAACTCTACCGGACACGGAAGTTCTTCGTCGTGCTGACGCAGCTCGTCTCCGGAACGCTCTTCGGACTGGTCGCCCTCGCGCTCAACCTGCCATCGTTCTTCGCCGTCAGCATCGCCCTGCTCGCCGTCGTGGCGTTCAGCGGCGCGACTCACGACATCGTGGCCGACGGAACATATATGTCCGAACTGAACAAGGAGGAACAGGCCCGCTGGATAGGCTGGCAGGGGGCGTTCTACAATATCGCGAAACTTGCGGCTACCGGAGGGCTGGTCTGGCTTGCGGGCTGGATAGGCGACAGAACCGGCTCCGTGGTGATGTCCTGGACCGTTGTCTTTGCCATTCTCGGAGCGCTCATGCTCGGGCTCGGCCTCTACCACTGGAGGGTGCTGCCATGCTCGCGGGCATCGGGCACAGGAAATGCCGGCCCCGATAATGCGGAGGCTGATAAGAGTGCGGCGAAAGCCTCGGGCAGTTGCGAAGCGGCCACCGGAAAAGCCGTTGCCGGGGCAAGAAGTTTCTGGAACGGTCTGGGCGAGGTGTTCGCGGATTTCTTCAGGAAAAGGCACATCTGGTACTACATAGCCTTCATCATAGTCTATCGCCTCGGCGAGGGCTTCGTGATGAAGATTGTCCCGCTTTTCCTCAAGGCTGACACGGCTGCGGGAGGGCTCGGACTGAGCAATCAGCAGATAGGGATTTATTACGGCACCTTCGGGGCGGCCGCCTTCGTGCTCGGCTCGCTGCTCGCAGGCTACTACATAGCCTCACGCGGACTCCGCCGCACGCTATTTTCGCTCTGCTGTGTGTTCAATATCCCCTTTGTCGTCTATGCCCTGCTGGCGTGGTTCCAGCCAAACTCCATGTGGCTTGTCGGCGGCGGAATCGCGCTCGAATACTTCGGCTACGGATTCGGATTCGTGGGGCTCACGCTGTTCATGATGCAGCAGGTGGCTCCGGGGCGGCATCAGACCGCGCATTATGCCATCGCCTCAGGAATTATGAACCTGTCGGTGATGCTTACCGGCTCCGTATCCGGCTTCCTCAGTGACGCGCTCGGCTACAAATTTTTCTTTGTCGCCGTCATGGTAGCCACCGTCCCGGCGTTCATAATGACGAAGATGGTTCCGTTCACTCATCCCGACGGCAAGGAGAACGGCGGTTCAAATTGAGACTTGCCCTCCATTTCATAGGGCGGCTCATGTCATTACGAAGACTATTCCCACTCATGTCATTTCGAACAAAGTGAGAAATCTTTATAGCAGGAAAGGTCTTTATAAAGACAGGAGCAACTATCACAGAAGTAACTGAACAAAACATAAATATATGGAATCCAAGAAAATAAGAATAGCGGGAGAACCACTCCCGGACATCCCCTGGCAGGACAGACCCGAGGGGTGCAGGCAGGTGATGTGGCGCTGCGACAGAAATCCCATCATCGGCCGCCACGAGCTGAGCACCTCGAACTCCATCTTTAACTCGGCCGTAGTGCCCTTCAAAAAGGACGGCTACAATTTCGCCGGAGTATTCCGCTGCGACGACACCAACCGCCGCATGAGGCTTCATGCCGGTTTTTCCGTCGATGGCTTCAAATGGGACATCCGTGAGGAGGACGTGAAGTTCAGCGGAGCCGACCCGGAGGTAGCGGAATGGGTCTATGGCTACGACCCGAGAGTCTGCCGGATAGGGGACAGGTACTATGTCACATGGTGCAACGGCTACCACGGCCCGACAATCGGTGTGGCGTGGACGACCGACTTCGAGACCTTCCACCAGACGGAAAACGCCTTCCTTCCCTACAATCGCAACGGGGTGATGTTCCCGCGTAAGATTAACGGACATTTCGCCATGCTTTCCCGTCCGAGCGACACCGGCCACACCGCTTTCGGGGACATCTTTTACTCGGAGTCTCCCGACCTCGAATTTTGGGGCCGGCACCGTCATGTGATGGCCCCTGCCCCGTTCGAGCAGAGCGCATGGCAGTGCATGAAAATCGGCGCCGGCCCGATTCCGATTGAGACTTCCGAGGGCTGGCTGCTCATCTACCACGGAGTCCTGCGCTCCTGCAACGGCTATGTCTATGCCTTCGGCTCAGCCCTGCTCGACCTTGAGCGGCCGTGGAAGGTCATCGCCCGCAGCGGCCCCTACCTCATCTCGCCGCAGGAGCCTTACGAATGCATGGGCGACGTCCCGAACGTGACCTTCCCATGCGCTGCGCTGCATGACAGCGGGACAGGAAAAATCGCCGTCTATTACGGATGTGCCGACTCCGTGACGGGACTCGCCTTCGGTTATATCGACGAAATCATCGAATTCACCAAGAACAACTCAATCATATAAACTTATCTGTCATTCCGAGCGGCGTCGAGGAATCTTTATGACGGGAAGAGAGAGTCTTTATGAAATGTGAAAAAAATAAGTTGCCTCAGATTGTGGATTTATTTTTGAGTATAGATTTCTTTTGGAAGAGGGAGTGTACTGGAGGTACATGACCGATGAGAAAAGGAATATAGACCCAAAAGAAGCCACAAGATGATGCAAGTTATTTTTTGAAGATTTCTATAAACAGTAACGATGAAAACATCAAGCCACATACTCCTGCTTGCGGCGACGCTCCTCGCATCCGCCGCCTGTACTGCGGCACAGGACGATGACCTCACGAAATGGGTCGACACAAAAATAGGAACCGGAGGGCACGGGCACGTGTTCGTGGGGGCGAATGTGCCGTTCGGAATGGTGCAGCTCGGCCCCACGAGCATACCTCAGCAGTGGGACTGGTGCTCAGGCTATCATGAGTCTGACTCCACGGTCATAGGATTCTCCCACACCCACCTCAGCGGGACGGGCATCGGCGACCTCTTTGACATCACCGTGATGCCGGTCGTCGGGAGCGTGAAGTATGCGCGCGGCACGGAAGACGACCCGGCTTCAGGTCTTTGGTCATACGCCGACAGGAGCCGTGAGGTTTCCGTCCCGGGCTACTACAGCATCCCCCTCGAACGCTACGGGATGCTCGCCGAACTGACCGCCACCTCCCGCGTAGGGCTGCACCGCTACACCTTTCCCGCATCGGACGATGCGGGGATTGTCTTCGACCTCATAAACGGAGGCTGCTGGGACAAGGCCACAGACACTCACATCAGGTTCGAGAGTGACAGGAGAATCTCCGGATGGCGTCACTCCACCGGCTGGGCCAAAAACCAGAAGGTATTTTTCACCGCCGAGGTCTCGGAGCCGTTCCTCGCGGTGGATCTCATTGACGGTGAAGGCCACGTCCTTGAAAACCTTTCGGACGACGCCTCTTCTGCAAAGTTCTGCCGCCTGAGGTTCCACACTTCGGAGGGGCAGAAAATCCTGCTCAAGGTCGCCCTTTCTCCGGTAAGCGTCAAGGGCTCTGCGCTGAATCTTGAGGCGGAGCTTCCCGGCTGGGACTTCGATGGAACCGTCAGGGCCGCCCATGATGAATGGAATCGGGAACTCGGAAAGGTCAGGATTGCGGACGGCAGGCTGAAGAGCGGAGACAAGGCGACGGCGGATGCAAAAAAATGCTTCTACACCGCCCTCTACCACACGATGATAGCCCCGTCGCTCTTCTGCGACGTGAACGGGGACTACCGGGGCGCCGACGGAGAGGTTCATCGCGGAGCGTCCTACATGGCCCGCACAACATTCTCGCTTTGGGACACCTACCGCGCCCAGATGCCGCTGATGACGCTCCTGCACAGGGAAAAGATGCCGGACGTGCTCAACACGATGCTCGCGATATGCGACGAGCAGGGCCGGCTTCCGGTGTGGCACCTGTGGGGCAACGAGACCGACTGCATGGTCGGAAATCCGGGCATACCGGTCGTGGCCGACGCGATTGTCAAGGAAATTCCCGGCTTCGACAGGGAAAGGGCCTTTGAGGCAATTCTCAAGACAGCCGAGGAGACGGGACGGGGAGGTGAGCTTCGGGACAAGTACGGCTACATCCCCTGTGACCTGATGAGCGAGGCCGTGGCCTACGACATGGAATACGCCCTCGCCGACGGCGCCGCCGCCCTTGCCGCCGAGGCTCTCGGCAAAAAGGCGGAAGCGGAAAGGTTCAGGGAGCGCGGCCGTTCGTGGAGGCATTATTTCGACGGCTCCACCGGATTCATACGAGGACGCGACAGCAGAGGAGGATGGCGCACGCCGTTCAATCCGTTCTCTTCGGAACACCGTGCCGACGACTACTGCGAGGGCAACGCATGGCAATACACCTGGCTCGTCCCTCATGACATCCCCGGGCTTCAGGACTGTTTCGGAAGCCGTGAAAGAATGCTCGAAAAGCTCGACTCTCTGTTCACTGTCAGCTCCGTAATCGAGGGCGCGGAGACCTCTCCGGACATTTCCGGACTCATCGGTCAGTATGCCCACGGCAACGAGCCGAGCCACCATATCCTCTACATCTACTCCATGCTCGGGCAGCCGAACAAGACGGCGGACCTCGTGCACCGGGTCCTGACCGAGCTTTACCGTCCGGCCCCCGACGGCCTCTCCGGCAACGAGGACGTGGGCCAGATGTCAGCATGGTATGTACTTTCGTCAATGGGTCTCTATGAGGTTGAACCCGGCTCCGGCCGCTACTGGTTC
>DJRM01000035.1 GCA_002440085.1 Bacteroidales bacterium UBA6360 | reverse complement strand
CGATGACCGCAAGACGGCGGAACGCAAATCCCGCCATATTTCCACAGATATCTCCCAAAAACCGCATCGGAACCGCTACTCCTTCTTAAGAATCTTTTCAGAAAGACCCTTATGCTCGAACTCGCAGTCGGCGAAAATCGGGTCTATGGTGATGTAGGTCGTTGAAATCTTCTCGTTCAAGAATTTGTCGATCGCCTCCATCGAAAGTTTGTTCCTCGCGGCATTAAGCATAAGATCGTAGTCTTCGCTGAAAGATGCCGGATGAGACGGGATTATCTTGTCCACCTTCACAATCTTGTAGACGAGATTGCCGTCCCTGCCCTCGTTGTCCCGAGAGGCCACAGGCTCAGAAATCTGTCCTTCCTCAAGGCCGGCTACGGCATGGTAGTCCTCCGGTTTTATCTGGTCCTTCTCGAAATATGATGAACCCGTGTGCGGATCTGACATCTGCCCCCCGTTGGTTCTCGTAGCGGGGTCCTGCGAATAGAAGCGGGCCGCCATCTCGAAGCTGATGTTGCCGTTCTGAATCTCCGTCCTGAGACTGTCGAGCGTCTTGAAGGCCTTCGTCCGGTCTTCGTCGGTATACTCCGGCTTCAGAAGTATGTGGCGTGCGTTGAACATGTCGCCCTTTTTCTCAAGGACCTCGATTATGTGGAATCCGTCCGGAGTCTCCACCACCTGAGAGACAATCCCTGGCTTGAGCGACATGGCCGCGTCGGAGAATGCCGGCCAGAAGATTGACTTTGAAGCCATTCCGAGCTCACCTCCACGCCTTGCGCTGCCGGGATCCTGAGAATAGATGCGCGCGAGAGTCGAAAATTTCTCCCCTTTCATGATTCTTTCCCTGAGAGACAGGAGCTTCTCCTTGGCAGCGAGAGCCGCCGCTTCCCTGTCCGGGTAGATGCAAATCTGGCTGAGGCGGTACTTCTCAGGCACCAACGGCAGGTCCTCCTTGTCGGTTTCTGCGATGAACCGCTCCACGTCGTACGGAGTAAGTTCAGGAATCGAAGAGGCCACCTTCTGTTGCATCTGCTGCGTGAGGCTCTGCTCCTGGAAGGCCTTCCGCCATTCCTGACGCAGTTTGTAAATCGGCTTTCCGAAATATTTCTCGAACTCATCGTCTCCGCCGAGACGGGTCCTCAGCTGGTCGATGCGGTTGCTGAGTTCGCTCTCCACCATGTCATTGTTGACACTCAGCGAGTCTATCCGCGCCTGCATGAGAAAAATCTTGGACGCGAGCATCTGCTCCAAAAGTTCACAGCGCATGTTCCTGTCCGAAACCATACCGTTCGCCCTCGCCATCCTGAGTTCATCCTCAATGGTGGAAATCTTTATCATTTCCTCACCGACGACAGCCACCGACTTGTCGATAACCCCGTCCTGATATTTCTGGGCAAATGCCGCCGAGGGAATCATAACGGCGACAACCGCCGACAAAAGACATATTTTTCTCATTTTCGCTTAATATATTTCAAATTTACCATTCTCGCGCGCCTGCTCCAACAAGTCCTGTTCCAAACCGGACACCAGCACCCGCTTGCGCGTACTCAGCAGAATGTCACGTATGAGAGGAGTCGCATACCCTATCGGAGCGACCTTTCCTGCCGGCACAAATTCACGGATATACGCCAGCGACAGCAGTCCCGTATCCCCGCTATATTCTATCCACTCGCCCTTCCTGAAAGTCATCAGCTCGGCATAGTCAAGCCCGAACTCCTTTGCAAGGACAGTCATATCAATCCAGCGCCCGCCGAAATTCTCGTACTTTATCGCCGACGAATATGCCAAAGAGTCGGTGATCTGCATCTGCGGGACGTCATCGGAGACTATGTTCCTGCGAAATTCCGCAAGCGACGGCGATTCCGGCGATATGCAGAGGAAGTCCGCCCTCACCACCGGTATCTGAAGGACAAACTTGTCCGGGTGCTGCCGGTAATATTCCTCAATCTGCCCGTCAGTTACCAGAGTGTCAAGACGATCGTTGATGTAGCGCTGCTCGTAACGATACTTCAGAAGAGACTTGCGATAGTCGTCAAGTTCCTTTGTGACATCGAGTTCCTCTTTTGTCAACTGTTTTTCAGCGACATCGAGGAATATTATGTCCGATGCCCACGTGTTGATGTACTGATGAGCGAGCCTCGTGCTGTCCTCCGCAGAAAGTCCCGACGGCAGAGCCTTGTTCAAGTCGCCGCGGTAAAGCCTCGCCCTCCCCACGGAAGCCACGACCTCCCCCGACATGACATGCTCCGCCCACTCGCATCCCGTCAGCGAAAGGGCGGCCAAAGCACAAGACACAATTATCCTCCCATGTTTCATAATCCTGTTCACATCACGGACACACACGTCCGTTGGTTTTCATCCAAACTGCAAAGATAATAATTTTTTACAGAAGTCGCCCCTGCCAGGTGTTGCGGTCTTCAAGACGTTTTTCGAGGAGGCGAAGCAGTTCGACGTTGCGGATGAGTCCCCAGGGAGTCGCGTTCACGAAGCGCGGGGGAACCTCGCCGGCAAATCGTTCGATACAGAGGTCGGGACGGAGGCGTTCTAGCATGTCGACGAAGAAGTCTATGTAGCCGTCGAGGGTGAAGCGGATGAAGTCGGAGGGACGGGAGGCATATTCACGCTCCATGGCGGTGCCCTTGACAATTTGCAGCTGGTGAAACTTTACGGTGGTCAGAGGCAGGGAGTTTATCACCGCGCACTCTTCCAGCATCATTTCGCGCGTCTCGCCCGGCAGGCCAAGAATGAAATGCGCGCCGCAGTCAAGCCCTCGGGCAGCAGTCATCTCCACAGCACGCCTCGCCGCCGCAAAGTCGTGTCCCCTGTTCACGCGGCGCAGCGTCTCGTCATAGCAGGACTCAATGCCATATTCCACAATCACAATCGGAGCCTCCAACACGACAGACCCAGCAATCTCCCGCCTCCAGCCTTCAAGCAATTTCCCTGCAGCGAGTTCCTGCAAAAAGTCCAGTTTCGCCTCATCCACGCAGTCCGGCCGCGTTCCTATGACGACTCCCACCACCGACGGATGCTCCAGGGCCGCACAATATAGCGCGCGGAGCCGCTCAAGACTCGCGTAGGTGTTTGAATAGGCCTGAAAATAGGCGAGATACGCCGCCGTGTTGCGGTAGCGTCCGCGGTGGAACCCGATGCCCTCGTCAATCTGCTCCCCAATCGGCCTATCTGCACGACTGTAGGCAGGGTGGAACGCCGCGTTGTCACAGAAGGTGCAGCCTCCGAAGCCAACCTTCCCGTCCCTGTTCGGACAGGTGAAGCCCGCGTCAATCACCACCTTCTGAAGCCTCGCCCCATAGCGTCGGCGGAAAAAATCCACATACGTGCTGTAGCGCCTGCCGGGCGCGAAAAGTCCCTCCGGCAATATTCTCTCGTCTTCGTTCATTTTATCCTTCGTGGATATGTTTTTATGATATTCCGCCGCAAATTTAGGCATTATTTATAACTTTGTGCCGCCCCGACGGAATCCGACAAAAACCAATCATAGTCTCACGAATGGAACCGGCGGGTACACCAGAAAATTAAGAAAATGGATATAACAAACTATATATATGGAGTATCGACGTTCGCGGCAATGATGATTTTGTCAGCGACGGCAACATTCGCGCAGGAAAACAAAACACTCGGCAAGAACGCGAAAGTCACCGAAGACTTCGAAGCCGCGCCGAAGAGATGGGGTATCATAGATTTCTCGGCCTCGTACCTCAGGCAGTCTCCCGACTATGAATCCGCGCTTGAGACTCAGGAACTGATGGGAACTCCGGTGGAAATTTTAGGGAAGAATGGCTATTGGCTCCAGGTTCGGACTCCGCAGCCATACACGGCGTGGTGCACGGACAAGGGGGTACACGAGGTCGATGAGGCGGGGATTGAAGAGTGGGTTTCCGCATGCAGATACATCGTCATCTCGCCTCACTCAGCAGTCTATCGCGAAAGAACCGAGCGCTCGGATGTGGTCTGCGACCTTTTGGAAGGAGACATCGTGCGGGCCGTGCTCGGAAAACCTCAGCCAAAGGCGCATCCGCAGGGACTGCCGGTACGCAGGAACGAATGGGCCAAGGTGGAGACTCCTTCAGGAAGGACAGGGTGGGTGAAATCCTCCGATGTCAGGGATTTCCGCAAGTGGGCCAAGGAAAGCGCCGCGACGGGAAAGACTGTGGTGGAGACGGCCATGCGCTTTGTCGGCACTCCTTACCTGTGGGGCGGAATGTCCCCGAACGGCTTTGACTGCAGCGGGCTTGTGCGCTTCGCCTATTTCATGAACGGTCTTCTGCTTCCGCGCAATGCAAGTCAGATGGCGTTCTGCGGCCGTCCTGTGCCTGTGTTCGGGTGTCAGGCAGCGGAGCCGGGCGACGGTTCGGAGGAGGGGGCAGGCGACGGTTCGGAGGGACACCTCGCAGGCATCCACGAGGAAGAGCGCCGCGCTGAGCGCCCAAAGGAGCAGTGCCAGTTTTGCGCCGACAGTCTCAGAGCCGGAGACCTGCTGTTTTTCGGGAAGCGCGGCGCGGACGGGACTCCGGACAGAATCACTCATGTGGGTCTCTACATCGGGGACGGACGGATGATTCATTCCTCGCATCTGGTCAGGGTCAATTCCCTCGTTCCCGGAGAAGCCGACTATTACGAGAATGCCCGCAGGCTGCTCTCCGCCGTCCGCATCATCGGGCACGAAAACGATACGCGGGACGAACGCTTCAAGGCTGAGCCTGTCCTCAATTCCATTTACTATTTCAGACAATAGACATAGAAAGCGGGCAGGTCCGACGACCTGCCCGCTTCTAACTTCAAGTCTCTCAACTATTTGCTCACAACTGCGCTGAGTTTCTCGCAGAGCTCGTCAAGTTTCTCGAACATCTCCTTGCGGACGCCGGCGAAGTGAGCGGCCGGCTTTACGCCCTCGGCAGGATGATTTACCTTGTCCTTGAGATTGTTATAGAGATCAACAGCCTCGTCAATAACATTGGCGAGTTCATCGTTGTTCTTGCCCGGGTTAAGTGCAGCGAAAAGAGTGCAGTCGTCAATGAACTCCCCGACGAAGTACTCGATGTCTTTTTTGATAACTCTCAGATTCATAATCGAATTTAATTAAATTTGTTTCTGGTCACAAGCGGCCGCGACATTCTCAGCCGTCACCGCGCAATGCGGCTGCAAATGTAAGACAAATTATCGTCTTTCGCAAATCAAATCTGACCGGCCAGATGGCGCTCCCAAGCCCATGCCGAAGCCAGAGTCTCCTCGACGCTGCGCTCAGCCTTCCAGCCGAGTTCCTTGTTGGCAAGAGAGGTGTCTGCCCAGATTGCCACAACGTCACCGGCACGGCGCGGAGCGAACTTGTAGTTGAGTTTTACGCCGTTTACCTTCTCGAAGGCATTGACGAGCTCAAGGACTGAGACCGGACGGCCCGTACCGATGTTGAAAATCTCGTAGTCGGCCTTCATCTTCTCGTCAAGCATCCTTGAAACTGCGGCCACATGAGCCTTCGCAAGATCCACGATGTCAATGTAGTCTCTCAGGCAGGTGCCGTCAGGAGTCGGATAGTCGTTGCCGAAGATGCTCAGGCAGGCACGCTTGCCGATTGCTGTCTGGGTGATGTACGGGACGAGGTTGTTTGGCACGCCGCGCGGAAGCTCGCCGATGAGTGCCGACGGATGCGCTCCGATAGGGTTGAAATAGCGCAGGGCGATTCCCTTCACGGGACCGTTTTCAGACTTGCCGGCCTCTACTTTCGCCCCGTATACCGCAGACGCCTTGACCACATCGCGAAGAATGTCCTCGCAAATCTGCTTTGTGTTTCCGTAAGGAGATGTGGCCGGCTGGCGCGGAGACTCCTCTGTTACAGGGAGTTTGTCCGTCTCGCCGTAGACAGTGGCCGATGATGAAAAGAGGACATTGCATCCTCCGTGATGAATCGACGCGTTAAGGATGTTGAGAAAAGAGTCGAGATTGTTGCGGTAATATTTTATAGGCTCCGCAACTGATTCGCCCACAGCCTTGAACGCGGCAAAATGAATGACGGCGTCAATCTTGTAGCGGCTGAAAAGGCTCTCTACTGCCGCATCGTCGCAGCAGTCAATCTTTTCAAACGGGATGTCCTCACGTCCGGTGATTTTCTTCACGCCCTCGAAGCAGGTCATGTCGCAGTTGGACATGTTGTCCGCAACGACCACGTCATACCCGGCGTTGATGAGTTCCACGGTCACATGGCTGCCGATAAACCCGGCACCACCAGAAACCAAGACAGTTTTTTTGCACATAATTCTTATAAGTTATCTAAATTCAAACTTCGCAAAAATCGTTGTTTCGCAGTTGCGAAACTTGTGTTATCTATGTTTATGCCGAAGGCCATGACAGACAGCCTCGGTTTGAATTGGCAAATATAACCTTTTTTGAGTAATTTTGACGCCGCAAACTCCGGTTTTTCTCCGTCTTTCCGCAACTCGCGTGCGGCCCAATCGGAGAAAGACTCACAGATTCAGAAAGAATGACAAGGACAATGACCCTCATCACAATCGCTCTGATCATTGCAGAAGCGGCATACGCAGGAGCACCGGCAAACGACCGGTCATCGCAAGGCAATGCACGCGATGTGACACAGCCGGCCGGCGCTCAGGTCGGGATATGCGTGAGGACACTTTCCGGCAAGGTCCTGAAAGAAGTCAACTCAGGACAAAACTTTATCCCGGCGTCGAACCTGAAGTTAGTCACGACAGGAACGGCCCTGAAAAAGCTCGGGGCGGACTTCCGCTTTGAAACGGCTGTGGCGTATTCCGGAAGCGTTGATGAGGACGGAGTTCTCCGAGGAGACCTCTATATTATAGGAGGAGGAGACCCTACGCTCGGCTCGTCGGCCGCGCTCGCAGTCCCAAAGGACAGCCTTTTCGCGAAATGGGGACGGGCAGTGCGTGGTGCAGGAATACGGAGTGTCGCCGGAAGCGTAGTCGCGGACTCGCGCAAGATGCCTGCGGAAGTGAACGGGAGTTGGATGTATGAGGATATGGGAACATACTACGGAGCGACATGCAGCGCACTGATGTTCAATGAAAACTGCCTTGACATAACCGTCGCTCCGGGCGCTGAAGTCGGGGACGATGTCAGAATCTTTAAGGGCACGACTGAGAATGGCGATAAAATCCGGGGCACCGATTCACGAGAGAAACAAAGCCTGCCGAACAGGCCATGGATGACAATAATGAACAGCTGCACGACCGGGGCGGAAGGCAGCGGAGACAAGAGCTGCATGCTCGTGACCGAGCTCGCGCCAGTGGGACAGCTTGTCGGGACATACGCAGTTGACCGCAAGGCAAAATCAGTCAGCTACAACGATCCGTTCGCCGACTTTTCCTGCGCATACGAGTTCGCGGAGTTCCTCATCACAAACGGAATCCCGTGCGCATCCGTCACTTCTACGTCATCCTGCCATCCGACGGCGACATTCGACAAGACAACTTCGCAAGGCAAGGCCGACAAGTCGGCCCGAGGCATTGGACAGCAGGACAGCCCAGCGAAGCCAGTCTTCGGGTTCGAGATATTCGACACGAGCGGAAGTCTCTCATATTCAAAGCATTTTACGTCACAGGATTCGCTCACGTTCATCACCACGACTCCGTCTCCGCGACTTTACGAGATCGTAAAGGAGACCCTTCGAGTCAGCAACAACCTCTACGCGGAAACTCTTCTGCGTGCCCAGGCACCGGCCGGCAGCACAGATGATGCTATCGTGTCAGAATCGCGAACTCTCGAAAACATGGGAGTGAGCACCTCGCGCACACGCCTCGATGACGGCAGCGGACTCTCGCGCAAGAACAGCGTCAGCCCCGAATTTCTCGTGAACTTTCTCACGGCAATGTCCCGCCAGAGCTGTTTCAGAACCTACCTCCATGCCCTCAACACTCCCGGTCCTGACGAGCGACTTTTCAGCACTTACGCGCCCGAGCTTCGTCGCCGCATACGCCTCAAGAGCGGCTCCATGGGAGGAGTCCTCTGCTACAGCGGCTACATTCTTCCAACGTCAAATGCAATGTCCGCCGAAGGGACATCAAAGGAAACATCAGCAGGCGAGACCATAGCATTCTCAATCATGATAAATGACAGCATCCAGTCCAGCTCACGACTGCGCGGCTACATCGAGTCCGTCCTCTCCGAATTTCTCCGATGAGAAAAAATCCGCTTTTTCTTCGCCCCGCCTGATTATTCGCCCCGTCTGAACAAGGCACGGCAAAGCTCGGGTATGTCCCCCACCCGGACTATCTCAATGCCTTCAGCCCTGAAATCAAGGGTCGAGAATGAAGAAATGAAAATCTTGCGGTACTGAAGACGCGAAGCCTCTGCTATGCGCCTTTCTATCTGCGCAACAGGGCGGATCTCGCCGCTGAGTCCCACCTCGCCGGCAAAGCAGACATCGGACGGAATCGGGTAATCGATGTTGGATGAGAGCACTGCGCTGACAATTGCGAGGTCACAGGCAGTCTCGGTAATCTTCAGACCGCCGGCCATGTTGAGAAACACGTCCTTGATGCTGAGCTTGAACCCCGCACGCTTTTCCAGGACTGCGAGCAGCATGTTGAGCCGACGCGTGTCGAACCCGGTCGCCGAGCGCTGAGGTGTGCCGTATGCTGCCGTGCTTACAAGAGCCTGTACTTCAATGAGGAACGGACGCGTCCCGTCGAGAATGGCGCCGACCGCGATGCCGCTCAAATTGTCCGCGTGCATCGGAATCAGCAGTTCGGACGGGTTGGGGACCTCCACGAGCCCGGTGCCGGTCATCTTGAACACGGCTATCTCGGAAGTGGAGCCGAAACGGTTTTTGATGCTGCGCAGAAGCCTGTACGCTCCCCTGTTGTCGCCTTCGAACTGAAGCACTACGTCAACTATGTGTTCGAGTATCTTCGGTCCGGCAATGCTTCCCTCCTTTGTAATGTGGCCGATGAGAATCACAGGAACACCTGTTTCCTTCGCGAAACGGAGCAGCATCGCCGCAGTTTCCTTAATCTGAGAAACGGAGCCCGGCGAGGACTCTATGTTCTGGGAATACATCGTCTGCACGGAATCCACGACCATCAGATCCGGCATAATCGTACGAGCCTCGGCGATTACGTTTTCCATCAGTGTCTCACTGTAAATCAGACAGTTCGAAAGGTCGGAAACATTCGCCCCCACGCCTGCCGCAAGCCGTTCCGCACGGAGTTTAACCTGTTTCGCGGACTCCTCTCCCGTGACATAGAGAGTCTTGAGGGCCGGACAGGCGAGCGGAATCTGGAGGGAGAGAGTCGACTTGCCTATCCCCGGTTCGCCACCCACAAGCACGAGTGACCCTTCTACCATTCCTCCCCCGAGGATACGATCCAGTTCATTGTTGTTCAATGATATGCGAGCCTCGCCCCCCGTCTCCACCGCAGAAAGAGGCTGAGGCTTCGACGAGTTTCCGAGGGCACTGACGCCAGCCACTCCGACAGGCTTTTTCCCCGTCGCCACCGTTTCCTCCACCATCGTGTTCCACTCCCCGCAGGCCGGGCACCGTCCCATCCATTTCGGGCTTTCATTTCCGCAAGACGTGCAGAACCATGCTGTCTTTATCTTCGTCGCCATATTTCAATCGTAACTAAACGCACTATCGTAGAATGACTTTGCCGGAAATTACCCATAAATTACGTAATTTTGCATTATGCGTTTTTACATTACGCAAAATTACATAAAATCCGCGATTAAACAAAACTCCGCCGCAGCCAACCCTGCGGCGGAGAAATTTGGTATCCGCTTGGTTACCAAATTTATTTTGCATATATTTGCGACATAAAATTGATTTTGTCATGACTATCGTTACAAGCAGAGAATTCCGTTCAAACCAGAGCAAGTATTTTTCTTTAGTCAATAAAGGTGAAGACGTGATATTGAAATCACGGGCCGGGGCATTCAGAATTGTACCCGTGACCAAAGACGACACGGTGATGTCGAAGTCGGAGTACCTTAAAATGTTGAAAAGGGCGGAAGAACAGATTGCCTCGGGAGAGTCCACAAAAGTGGAATCAATGGAAGAGTTGAACAGTTTTCTCGAAAGTCTATAGGATATGTACATATTAGATTTCGCCGATGTCGCAAAAGAGGGAATGGCTAAATTGAAAAGAAGCGAACCGGCGGCATTCAAGAAACTCGGAAAACTTCTGATTGAATTGTCAGAACATCCATTGACAGGCACAGGTCATCCGGAACAACTGACTGGAGACTTGTCCGGGAAAATGTCCCGACACATTACGCACAAACATAGGCTCATCTATAGCGTAAAAGAAGAAATTGTCACTGTCTATGTCCTTTCGACATACGGGCATTACAAGGACAAGTGAGGCATAAAACAAACCTCCGTCGCAGGGTTGGCTGCGGCGGAGATAACTTTACAAGAAGAACGAATTCTATTCCCAAACTATTTCTATACTTGTAATATATACAGCTCCATCATTAGAACGAATACCGACATAATTATAAGTGCCATCCACCGTTATTGTTCCTGTCGTAGATAACGAACCTATTTTTGTGCCTTGCTTTTTAGAATCATACAAATCAGATGCTGACGAATAGGCTTCATTTTTTCCATAAATATCAATCGTTTTTGATCCTGATGCAATTGTGAACGTCAAGGACTTAACCACGCCTCCGGACTGTGTTGTCACAATGCCTGAATTACTATTTTTTGAACGCAATTGAATGCCGCCATTACTTGTTTTCGCAGAATTACCGGCATACACTGCATTGGAAAGCGCTTTAACTGACGAGAAATCTTTATATTCGACCTTATCGGCAACAAACATAGATGCCGTCAAAATATCTTTCACCGACACCGCGCCAACTTTTTTCTGCGTAAGTGAGAATACTTTTGAAACTGTTCCATCTGCGGATTTTACTGTAATTGAGGCAATTCTGTCTGAATCAGTGTCGTTTGCAGTGAATGTGAGGGATACGTCAGCAGACTTGCTGCCGGATTTGGTGTAGTCCGTAATCCAGTCAGCATCCGTGCTTACCGTCCAGTCAACGTTTGACTTAACCGAGAAAGAGACTGTTGTCACATCGGCGGCGGCCTCCTCTTTGTCTGCTGACAATTCTATGTATGGAGCCGGATTCTCGCCCACTGACACAACATTAGATTCTCCCATATCCGAATCAAGATGCTCCGCGTCACCGGCGGAAGGTTTTGCAACAACAGAAAACTTATAATCCGTTGACCATGCGAGGTTTTCGAAAGAAGCGGAAGGCGTTGTCGTAGTGACATGGTCCAGTTCACCGCAAGAAACGACATACGAGCCGGCATTCTCTACCGCATCCCACGAAACATTAATCTTATTCTTTGTGGTTTCATCAACTGCAGCGACTATATTTGTCGGAGTTGCGAGTTGTGTCTTTTCCACTGGATTGATGAATATTGACTTGAGATACATGGCCTTCTTAGTTGTCTGAGACAATGTGATAACAATATCACCAGCCAAAAGTTCTGTGCTCTTGAAAGTATATTCTGTGGATGCCTGCGTCAATGAAACCGAAGTTGAATTCTCGCACGTAAGGGTCTTTCCGCCTACTGTAACGCCCAATTTAGCATCGCTATCGCTTGCACACGCAGCATTGACAACGACTTCGTTTATTCCATAAGAACTTCCAAATATCGAGTTCAGAGTTACGCTTGATGCAAGAGCATTTTTTGACCCAAACTGAAGACCACGGTCTCCATTGTTAGACCCTTCATACCCATAATACGAGTCTCCGGTATATGACAAAGTCCACGCGTGCCCATTAAGTGTTTTCGCCCCAGCATCGCTCCAGACTTTCTCTGTCGCCGTCCACTCCCAGGCAGCACCTCTCGTCAAGTCCACTGGCTTGAACGGATTGCGCTCACCGAGATTGAGAATCATTCCCGGCGTGAGTTCCGGTTCTTTTGCGCCCTGCTCCGTTGTGGTTTCGCCGTCCACATTCATATATTCAACGACAAATCCATTCGGAAGCGCAACCGGAGCCACCGCGAGATAATAAGTTCCTGCGGCAAGTTCAGACTCACCATCGCCTAAAGATACTTCTCTCCCCTCATCGCCAGTAACACCACCTACCGTACTACCGTCGAATGCAAAAGAAAGCTTACCGGAGAGTTTCTCCTTATTCGCGCCGGCGAAGCTGACATAAGTAATGCCGGACGGAATTGTGAGCTTGATGTAGGCTGTCACATTCTTGAACTTGAGGTTCATGTCCGCATCAGCGTATGCGACCATCACGCCGGAAGATATGCCTGCGGCTGTTGCGGTCTGGTCATTTGACAACGGGACATCAATATACTCGGCTCCATCGCATGAAACGCCTGTGCTGTAAGGATATAACGCATAGAATTCTTTTGCTTCAGAAGAAACTTTCCCGCTAAAAGTAGCCTGCGTACCGTCACCTGAAACATAATCGAACTCATACGTATCGCCCGTATTACCGTCAAGGACTGCGATTTTGTCCGTCTTGTTCCAGTTCACGGCATATTTTCCGTCAACATTCTCGCCCAAAGAAGTCTTCGTCATCTCAGTCGAGACCGCATTGAAAGTCAGTTCGACAAGCCCGTCTTTCGGAGCTGAAGTCACAGTTTCCTTAATGTTTTCCTTTGCACAAGAAACTGAAAGAAAGGCTAACACAGCCAGCAATAATGATTTAGTTGTTCTCATAGTCACATCCTCCCTATTGCCATTGATAAAATTTCTCGGTCAGAGATTCAGTGTCGGCGACGCCGTTCTTGCTTCCGGCGAAACCCGTTTCGGTGGAGACGGCCACCACGGACAGCAGCGGTGTCTCATAGCTTTTTTGTTTAGCGTAGTACATTGTATAATTGTTTATAAGGTTTGTCACCTCAAAAATGGGGGCCTGTGCCGGACGAGCCACGCGGCGATTCACATCGACAGCCCCCAAACAACCTTTATAATTTCAATTTTGTTTCGTCCGGTTGTTAAGAATCTGTTTAACAAAAAAAAATTAAAACAGCTTCTTACTTCTACGCCCATTCCCGCACGGCGGTTGTCTGTTCAAAGTGCAGAAATGAGTATATACGACGAGAGGGCACTGAAACCTGTTAAGGATTCAGTACCCTCCCGGATACGTTTTCGCAACTATTTAAATTCAGAAGGCTTTCAGCCCAATGAGACGATAGTTTCTGCCCCCCCCCCGAAGGAAGTTGCAACACACTGTGTATTAACGCCTACAAATCCCATTAGCTAAGTCGCTGACCTTGCTTTCACATTCGGTGGCAAAGTTATCGAGTATTCGGGGAATTTGCAAATATAATCTGCAATTTTTGCCTATCTTTGCCGCAGAGCAAGACTATGGCGGACAAGATGACAGAAGAGCAGCGGCATTATTGCATGTCGCGGATTCGGAGCGTGGACACGCGTCCGGAGATGATTGCGCGCAGATTCCTGCATGCACGGGGGTTTCGCTATTCCCTGCACCGGAAAGACCTGCCGGGCAGTCCTGACATCGTGCTGCGGAAATATCACACCGTCATTTTCATCAACGGCTGCTTCTGGCACGGCCACCAGCTCTGCCGCTACGCCACCGTCCCGAAGACAAATCCGGACTTCTGGGAGGAAAAAATCCGCCGCAACAAGGAGCGCGACGCGAAAGACATCGGGGAACTCGAACGCCTCGGATGGCACGCCATTGTCGTCTGGGAGTGCGAGCTCAAGCCCCGCAGCCGCGCCGACCGGCTCGAACTTCTCGAAACGCAGCTCCGCCAGAGACTCGAACCGGAAGCAATCCACTCCATCCCGGCCTCCGTCCGGAAACTTTCCAACGAGTCCCTATAAAACAGAGCAGAGACAGGGCCAAGAGGAGCGTCGAGGCCATAGCCCGCGACGCTATAAAACAGCACAAGGGCAGGGAGCGCCCAAATCAGATTTATGCAAATCGCCGCCATAAATTTTATGCAAATTCACTTTTTTAGTTTAAATTTGCATAAAATTTACAAAACACAATGATTCATCGCGAGTTACAGTTAAAGATAGAGGAACTTTCCAGCAAGTTCCCGTTTGTTATGTTGACAGGTCCAAGACAGTCCGGGAAATCTACATTGGCAAAAATGACGTTTCCCGACTACAAGTATGTTTCTTTTTCAGACATCGACACAAGAACTTTTGCAAAGGAAGACCCGAGGGGGTTCATCGCGACCTATCCGGACAGGACAATAATCGATGAGGTGCAGAAAGAACCGTCCATATTATCTTATCTTCAGACACATACGGACAATGAGAACAGGACGGGTATGTATGTTCTCACCGGGTCTCAAAATATGCTGCTGATGTCGTCCGTTGATGAGACTTTAGCCGGGCGAATCGGTATACTTACACTTTTGCCCTTCTCACATCACGAACTGGCGGAAGCCGGAATATGTCCCTCATCGGTCAATGAGGAAATCTTCTGCGGAGGATACCCGAGACTATATGACAGAGGTATTGAGCCTGCTGACTATTACCCGAACTACATAAACACATACGTGGAACGCGACGTTCGCGACATCAGAAATGTGGGAGACCTGTCACTTTTTGTCCGATTCATAAAGTTGTGCGCCGGGCGAATCGGGCAATTGCTGAATGTGTCTTCACTCGCCACAGAATGCGGGATCTCCCAGACCACAGCTCAGAGTTGGCTTTCAATTCTGGAGCAATGCTATATAATCTATCTGCTGCGTCCCGACCACCATAATTTTTCGAAACGCCTTGTCAAATCCCCTAAACTGTATTTCTGCGACACTGGGCTTGCCTGCTCGCTGCTTGAAATAACTTCAGCCTCACAACTTTCTACCCATTATCTTCGTGGAGGCCTTTTTGAGAATATGGTCATCAATGAGTTTGTGAAAAAGCACCTGAATGTCGGACGGGAAGCGAACTTTTCATTCTGGCGCGACAGCAATGGCAATGAAGTCGATTTGCTCATCCCGGATGCCGACAGACAATTTGCCTACGAAATCAAGTCCGGTTCAACATTCAAGCGCGACTTTTTCAAAGGGTTGGACTACTGGTCAAAACTGTCGTCTGCGGATTCCGCACATAAGGCAGTGGTTTATGCCGGAGACAGCCAGATGAAGACTTCCGGAGGCAATGTCGTCCCATGGGGACAAATCTGAATTTGTCAAGTTCGGCGGTTTTTCGTAAATTTGCGTGTTTTTCGCTTTTTGCGGAAAGTCGCACTTTTTGACGAGGACAGAATATGGCACAGACGAATCCTACTGTAAACGACTACAACGACGACAGCATCAGAACCCTTGAGGACGTGGTGCACATCCGGAAAAGGCCTGGAATGTACATCGGACGGCTCGGGGACGGCAGCAATCAGGGGGACGGGATATATGTCCTGCTGAAGGAGGTCGTGGATAACTGCATCGACGAGTTCGCGATGGGATTCGGAAAGAATGTGAAGATTGACATCGACGAGGCGGGAAAAGTGGCCGTGAGGGATTTCGGGCGAGGCATTCCGCTGGGAAAGCTGACGCTCGCGGTGAGCAAGCTGAACACGGGAGCGAAATACGACACCAAGGTCTTTCAGAAATCCGTCGGACTCAACGGAGTGGGCACGAAGGCGGTGAACGCGCTGTCGTCATGGTTCCACATCGAGGCCTACCGTGACGGAAAGATGGCCAGCGCCACGTTCGAGAGGGGGCGGCTTAAAGAGGAGGTCACCGACAGGGACAACATGAGCACGAAGGAGAAGAACGGAACGCTCGTGTGCTTCGTGCCGGACGTGGATATGTTCGGAAATTTCCATTTCAAGATGGAGTTCGTCGAGAAGATGGTCAAGAACTACTGCTACCTCAACAAGGGGCTGACCATCACGCTGAACGGTACGCCGTATGTCTCGAAGAACGGGCTTCTCGACATCGTGAACGACAACCTCGACCCCGAGCATCCTCCTCTCTATCCCCCCATTCATCTTGAGGGGCAGGACATCGAGGTGGTGCTCACCCACGGCAACGACTACGGGGAGAACATAGCGTCGTTCGTGAACGGGCAGAACACCCGCGACGGAGGAACGCATCTGGCGGCCTTCCGCGAGGCCATCGCAAAGACGCTCAAGGAGTTCT
>DJRM01000056.1:202-9094 GCA_002440085.1 Bacteroidales bacterium UBA6360 | reverse complement strand
ACTAAATTGCGGAAGAACCACATATATCCCGGACGGACCTCGCCGTTGTATGGGCTGTAATGAATGATGTTGCCATCAGCGTCGGTTTCCGAGAGATTACGCGGGAAAAGCACCGAACGGTAGAGGCAGGAGTAGAATGTACGGAGATTGTCGATGTTGTCGTCCTCGACACTGATGCGCCCGAGAACCTCGTTCCAGCGTGCCTTGCTCTCTGCCGCGATGCGGTCGAAGTCACCGTCACCGAGTTCGGAAAGGTTGCGCTCGGCCTGTTCGAGGCTTATGAACGAAGAGGCAACGCGAAGATTCACCTTCTGTCCTCGTTCTGTCCTGAAGCCGACGACCGCGCCCGAATGCGATGAGCCAGACTCAGGTTTTCCCGAGATACGGCAACCGTCGCTGACGGTGCTGACGCTCTCGAACGGAGTGTCCGAGATAATGACGAACCAGTTGCGGAAATTCTCGGGAACTCCGCCGGAATTTTTCGTCGTATAGCCGACAATCATGTTCTTTTCCGGAATCACCTTCGTCCACGAGCCATTGTCAAATGCATCGACTACAAGAAAGGACTGTTCCCTCTCGGGATAGGTCATGCGGAAGGCGGCGGCGCGTTCCGTGGCGGTGAGCTCGGTGAGAACATCGTGGTCGGCGAGATAGACGCTATAATAATATGGCTTTGCAGTCTCGGCCTTGTGCGAGAACCAGCTTGCGCGGGCGTCCTGGTCAAAGACAGCACCTGTGGTTACCGGCATAATCGCAAACTGGCCGTAGTCGTTAATCCACGGGCTGGGCTGATGTGTCTGTTTGAAGCCGCGAATCCGGTCATCGGTGTAGCTGTAGGTCCAGCCGTCGCCCATAGTCCCGGTCATAGGAGTCCAGAAGTTCATACCCCAGGGGCGCGCAATTGCAGGATAGGTGTTACCGGTTGAGAAACTGTGCTTGGACTGCGTTCCGACCAGGGTGCTTACATAATCCGCCGGGGTGCGGGGAGGCTCAGGGAGTTCCGTGCATGCCGCCGTTCCCAAGGATATAGCAGTCAAAATCAAGAGCTTGTGTTTCAGTCTCATTATATGATCAGTTTATTTTTCACAAAAGCGGACGGACATCGTTTACGGATAATTGCATCTGCCCATATATATAGACGATTTAATCGGATACTTTTACACTGTCGATAATATTTCGTAAATTTACGGAATATTCGTACATATATATGGCAAGTTATCTACAGATTGAGAACATTTCAAAATCATATGGGCCGAAGGTTCTTTTCGAGCATATCGGATTCAACATCAACGAGGGGGACAAGATTGCGCTGATCGCGCCGAACGGGACGGGAAAGACGTCGCTTATGCGGATTCTCGCCGGTAAGGACAAGAGCGATTCGGGAGGAAAGATTCTGTTCCTCAAGGATATACGTATAGCCTTCCTTGAACAGGAATATGAATTCGACCCTGAGAAAGGAATCTTCAGGCAGATTATGGACAGCAGCGCCGAATTCACCTCCGGACTCGACGAGGAACACCTCATGGAATACGAGCGCAGGGTCAGGAGACTGCTGACGGACTTCAGCCTCACGGATTTCGGACAGCAGATGAAGGAACTTTCCGGCGGCGGTGTCAAGAGGGTCGCTCTCACGCAGATGCTCGCCACCGAGGCGGACTTCTTCATCATGGACGAGCCTACCAACCACCTCGACATCGACGCTATAGAGTATCTGGAGTCATACCTCAAGCGCTCCCGCTGCACGCTCCTTATGGTAACGCACGACCGCTACTTCCTTGACAGCGTCTGCAACATCGTGATGGAAATGGACCACGGCGCGGTCTACACCTATCGCGGTGACTATCAGAACTATCTCGAAAAGCGCGACGAACGCGTCTCCAACTGGAACGCGCAGACGGACAAGGTGCGGAATATCCTGCGCCGCGAACTGGAGTGGATGCGGAGCACTCCCTGCGCCCGGAGCGGCAAGGCGAAATACAGGATTGACGCATTTCATGAACTCAAGGACAGGGCTGAGGAGGTCCGCGCCACAAAGTCTGTGGATATGTCAGCGGTGTCGGCCGGAATGAGCGGGAAGGGATTCTCCTCCGACACGAAGCTCGCCAACAGGTTGGGAACCAAAATCATAGACTGCAAAAATGTTAGTTTCTATTATGGCGCGGACTGCTACCTCGATCATTTCAGCTACAAGTTCCAGCGCTGCGACCGCATCGGCATAGTCGGGCGCAACGGCGTGGGCAAGAGCACGTTCATAGACCTGCTGACCGGAGAGCTTCAGGCCAGCTCCGGCACAATCGAACGCGGCGAATCGCTAAAAATCGGCTACTATCGTCAGGGCGGGATGAGCTTTGACGAAGATCAGACCGTCCTTGAGACCGTGAACGACACAGGGCTGCTGAACCGCTTCCTGTTCCCGCACGACATGCTGAACAACAAGGTCTCGAAACTCAGCGGCGGCGAGAAACGCAGGCTCTACCTGCTGACGATACTTATGCGGCAGCCGAACATGCTGATACTCGACGAGCCGACCAACGACCTCGACATAATGACGCTCAACATCCTTGAGGAATATCTCGCCGAGTATCAGGGCAGCCTGATCATCGTATCCCACGACCGCCATTTCCTCGACCGCCTTGTCGACCATCTTCTTGTCTTCTGCGGAGACGGTGTGGTCAAGGACTTCATAGGGAACTTCAGCTCATACAGGGCATACATAAAGGACTATGAGGCGGCCCGGAAGTCGGCACAGCGCGAGAAGGAAAAGAAAGAGAAGGCTCAGCGGCTGGCTGGAGGAAACTATGTCGCGGGCAATGGCAAAGAGGCGACAGGCAGCGGTTCAGGCACGGTGTTGGCCGGCACTTCAGCGGCACCTGCCAAGAAAAAGCTGACATGGAAGGAGCAGCGTGAACAGGAAGCCCTCGAAGCGGAACTGCAGAGTCTCACGGATGAGAAAGCGGCATTGGAAGCCCGTCTGTCCGAGCCGGATGTGCCATATGAAGAGGTCCAGAAGGCCTCCGAACGCATCGGAGAGGTCATCTACCGCACCGACGAGGTGGAATTCAGACTGTTGGAACTATACGAACGGGGCGAATAAAAAGGGCGAATGTCATTGAAATATAAGAATTAAATCGTACATTTGTCCGAGATGACCAGTAAGGGAATGAGACAATTCATTCCCTATTTTATAAAATTAACAAACACTGAAATATGAAAAAGACATGTTCCGCAATCGCGGCAATGTTAGTTCTCTTTTTGGGAGGATGCGACAGGCTCGCTCCCGACAGCCCGGACAATTCCAAAGACAACAATGAAATTTCTGCCACCCCCGATGATGATGACGACGACAAGCCTTCCCCTTCCGAATGTTACTATTCTGTAGTCACCACAGAGCAGAGCGACTGGAGCGGAGACTGGCTGATAGGCTATAAAAGCAATGAAACAAGCCTTGAGGTGTTCAGCGATTTCGAACTTGGCAAAGGATATACGGAGACGCTGGAAAACGTTGATTTCGAGAAGGGCATTCCAGCAAACTTGGCAGACAACCACAAGGCTATCATAGAAAAGGTCGATGCCGGATACTCAATCTACGTGACTGGCGTAGGATACATCGGACAGAACGGAGGCTCACAGAAAAATATAATAAAATCCGAAACATTCGAGGCCGCGACATACACCTGGGACATAAGCTGCACGGACGGAAAGATTTCAATGAAAGTCGGGAACGGCAGCAAGACACTGCAGAGAAACGTAAGCGGTCCATTCTTCCGCTTCTACAACCCGAACGGGCAGAAACCTGTCACATTGATGAAAAGGAATTTCTCGACCGGCGAAATTGGCGGTGAGGACGAACCGGAACCGACACCTGAGCCTAATCCCGACCCGAACCCAGAACCAAATCCGGAACCTGAACCTGAACCTGGTCCGAATCCGGAAATTCCGGAAGACATGGACGGATGCGGATGGTTTGAACTCCCCGCAATAAGTTCAACTCTCCAGAACAACAAATTCAGAATAGACAAGCACAACAGTGACCTTTACTATGCATACCATCTTTGCGAGGGTCCGGAAAAATATGCACACAATGGAAAAAAGGCCCGCAATTACACTGTTTGTTTCAGTGCAAAGCATCATTGTCCGGTCTGGGTTGCAGCCATCAGGCACAACAAACTGCATCCGATAGACCAAGCAGAAAGAACTAATGCCTACGGTAAGGATCCGTATATTCCGTCAAACATCCAATACTCGTCAAAGAAGACCGGAGGCGGATGCAATAAGGGACACATGCTTGGTTCAAAGGAGAGGACATCCTCTACTGCAACTAACAGACAAGTCTTCTACTACTCCAACATTGCGCCGCAGGATTCCGACGGCTTCAACACCGGAGGAGCACCTTGGAACACATTGGAAGACTGGGTGGACACAAAGGTATGCAACGATAGTCTCTATATTGTAATAGGCTGTTATTTCGACAAATACACAGACGTGTACGGCAAGACAAACAGTCCAAAGACGATCCAGTTCGGAGGACGCTCGGACGTGAGCATGCCGACAATGTTCTATTATGCGATGCTCCGCACAAAGAAGGGCAACACAGGAAAGTCTGTGGCGCAGTGCTCTGCAGATGAGCTTCAGTGTGTCGCATACGTGCTCCGCCATGAAACGACAAAAAAGGAGAAAGGAGTAAACTACAAGTTGAGCGCTAAAGACATGATCTCCGTCTCTGAACTTGAAAAACTCACCGGGTTCACCTATTTCGTTAACGTGCCTAATGCTCCGAAGAATAGCTTTAAGGCTTCCGACTGGGGGCTGTAACGAAACAACCCGACCATAAGCATTAGACTTCGGCCGGGTTTATTGTTTCCATACAGTTCCGTCACTCCGCAGGTCCTGAAATGACCACGCGCTCGATGCGGCGCGGAACTGAGGTAAGGATTTCATAAGGAATGGTGCCGAGAATGTCCGCGAGCTCGGATATTGTAGGCTCCTTTCCGAATATGGTCACGGTGTCGCCCACCTGCGCAGGCACGCCCGTAATATCAAGCATGCACATATCCATACAGATGTTCCCGATTGTAGGCACCCTACGACCGTTCAGCAGGAAGGAGCAGTGCCCGCAGCCCAGATGCCTGTCAATGCCGTCAGCGTAGCCTACCGGAATGGTGGCGATTGTCGTGCCTTCCGGAGCGATCTGCCCGTGGCGCCCGTAGCCTATCGTTCCGTCCTCAGGCTTCAGGTTCTTAATTTGAAGTATTTTGCACTTGAACGACGCCACCGGGGCAAGCTGTACGCCCGGAAGCGCGCTCACACCATAGATTCCGATGCCGAGGCGCACCATATCGTACTGATACTGAGGAAATCTCTCAATGCCGGCGGAATTGAGTATGTGCCACATCGGCTTATAGCCCAATGAATCAGTCAGCGCCGTGGCATTGCGGTTGAACATCTCAATCTGGCCGAGTGTAAAGGCGTCGCTTTCCGGATCCTCCGCCGCAGCGAGATGGGAGAATATGGACTTGACTTTCACGCGGTCGATGGAGGCAAGATA
Organism: Bacteroidales bacterium UBA6360; assembly: GCA_002440085.1. Classification (GTDB taxonomy): domain Bacteria; phylum Bacteroidota; class Bacteroidia; order Bacteroidales; family UBA932; genus Cryptobacteroides. The sequence continues at coordinate 3,549 of DJRM01000056.1, read as the reverse complement.
TGCCTCTAATTCAGCGAGTTCCGACGTCATGAATCCGAGACGATGCATCCCCGTGTCAAGCTTTATATGAACAGGATAGTTATGCACCTCACGCTGTTCAAGAATCTCGCACAGAGCCTTCAGAGAACAGAGGTTCGGGATGCTCGGTTCAAGATTGTTGTCGATGATTTCATTGAAAAAGTCCGTACCGGCAGTAAGCACGAGTATCGGCTTGTGGATGCCGGCCGCGCGCAGTTCCATTCCCTCGACAGGATAGGCCACGGCAAGATAGTCCGCCCCGGCCTTTTCCATCAGACGCGAGAACTCCACAGCGCCATGCCCGTAGGCATTGGCCTTGACGAGCACAAGCAGTTTGGTCTCAGGCTTTAGCAAGTTTCTGAAATACTTATAGTTGGACTCGCAGGCCGGGAGGCTGAGCTCAAGGCGCGAGAAATCGTTCTCTCCAAACATAATCTTCTACATTTTCGTGCGGAAACCACACATTGTGCCTCCCGCCTACAAACCGGCTGCAAAAGTACCATTTTTTAATGGATTTCCGTCGTTTTTTCTGAACAAGACGAAGATTTGCACGGCTTTTGCCGTATAATCAACGGTTTCGGCAATAGCATCGGCATTGTCAAAAGCCACAATTTTCGCAAGTGCGGACAATAATAAACGAAAATATGACTGTAAATTATCTTTTTCTTGCAGAAGGATTTGAGATCGCGGAGGCAATGTGCCCCGTTGACATGATGACGCGCGGCGGCCTCAAGACAAAGACCGTCTCCATCACCGAAGAACACCTCGTCCACAGTTCCCACGGAATCGGGATTATGGCAGACCTGAATTGGGACGAATTTATGGAAGAAATTGAAACTGAGGGAATTGATAAACATAGTGTGCTTGCATTCCCGGGAGGGATGCCGGGTTCGACCAACCTCTCGGAAAAGAAGGAGCTCATCTCCTTGGCACAGAATCACTTCGACAAGGGCGGCATCACGGCAGCCATCTGCGCCGCGCCGAGCGTTGTCCTCGGAAAACTGAACGGTCTCAAGGGGCGCAGGATGTGCTGCTACGCAGGCTTTGAGAAGGAGATAGAAGATGCGGGGGCAACTGTGGAGATGAACGATGGCGTGGTTGTTGATAGAAATCTCATAACTTCACGCGGAGCCGGGCACGCGATTGCGTTCGGCCTTGCAATTGTGGCCGCCGCTGCCGGAAAGGATGAGGCAGAGCGCGTTGCCAAGGCAATAATGCTGTAAAACAAGAGAGAATATGAACATTTGGGTAATAGTCATTGCTGTGATGCTGCTGAGTTTTGCAGTCCAGCAGGTTTTGGAAAGCAAGTTCAGCAAATACGCCAAAGTGCCGAATCCGAGCGGCCTTACAGGAGCACAGGTGGCGGCGAAGATGCTGGAATGGTACGGAATTCACAATGTGCAGATACGCCGGACCAACGGTGTGCTCACCGACCATTTCGACCCGAGGAGCAAGACAGTGAACCTGAGCGACGCGGTCTACTCCAGCACCTCGATAGCGGCGGCAGCGGTCGCGGCGCATGAGTGTGGGCACGTTGTCCAGTATGCGCAGGGCTATGCACCCGTAAGACTTCGCAGTGCCCTTGTCCCTGTGGTCAACTTCAGCAATATGACAGTGCAGTGGGTTCTGCTGTTAGGCGTGATACTGATCAACTCTTTCCCGGCAATCCTCTGGTTCGGGATTGCGCTCTTCGCGATGACGACACTCTTCAGCCTCGTCACGCTCCCGTGCGAAATCAACGCAAGCTCCAGAGCGGTCAGCTGGCTGACAAATGCCGGAATCGCCGATGACCGCACGCGTCCGATGGCAATAGATGCCCTCAAGTGGGCTGCCTACACCTACGTCATCGCCGCCATAGGCTCCATCGCAACACTCCTGTATTATATTGGAATCGCGACCAGGAGAAACTGAAAGAAAGCGCCCGGGCAGTGCTCCAGGACAGCCTCTGAAAGCAATGGACGAAAATATGAAAAAAGGGGTTCGACTATTCAAGTCGAGCCCCTTTCTCATCATAGAATTCATTCTGCAGGACAGTGAAGTCCGAAGATGTCTCCATCTTCAGCCTGCACTTGTACTTCTTCTTCCACCGGTCAAGGATGCTTCCCTTGAAAAGGCCGTCGGACTTCGTGAGGTAGGCGCCGAGAATCGGCCCGACCTTCAGAGTCAGTGATGTCATCTTCCTGTCCACGACATAGTTGGAGAGTTTCCTTTCTATGTCCTCGTCTATCACAATGCTCGAAGAAATCTTTCCGGTGCCGTGGCAGACCGGACAAACCTCCAGAGTGTTCAGCTCGATTGCCGGACGTACTCTCTGGCGGGTAATCTGCATCAGGCCGAACTTGGTGAGCGGCAGCACGTTATGCTTCGCCCTGTCCCCTTCCATCAACTGCTGCATATACTTGTAGAGCTGGTTGCGGTGCTCTCCGGACTCCATGTCGATGAAGTCGACGATTACAATCCCGCCCATATCCCGAAGCCTCAGCTGACGGGCTATCTCCTCCGCAGCATAGCAGTTCACGTCGTAGGTGTTCTGTTCCTGTTCCTTGTTCTTGGCTCTCGTTCCGCTGTTGACGTCAACCACATGCAGCGCCTCCGTGTGCTCGATGACGAGATAGGCCCCCTGCCTCAGCGGCACGACCTTTCCGAAGGAACTCTTTATCTGCCGAGTGACCTCAAAATGGTCAAAGATAGGTTCCTTGCCCTCGTAGAGCTTCACGATTTTCTCCTGATCCGGAGAAATGAGCGAAATGTACTTGCGTGTTTCCTCGAAAATCTTCTCGTTGTTGATGTAGATGTTGCTGAACGAGTCGTTGAGGAGATCCCTGAGAATCGTGGTTGTCTTGCTGTACTCGGTGAAGAGAAGCTGTACTTTCTTGGACGAGGCAATCTTTTTCCATGAACTCTCCCATTTCTCGATGAGAGACATGACCTCGGCGTCAAGTACCGCGGCATTTCTGCCCTCCGCAGCGGTCCGGATAATTGCCCCGTAGTTGCGCGGAAGAATGCTCTTCACAAGCGTTTCAAGCCGTTTCTTTTCTTCTTTCGAAGCGATTTTCTGTGATACACTGACCTTTTCCGCAAATGGAAGAAGTACAATGTTGCGTCCTGCCAATGAAATTTCAGCTGTAAGTCTGGATCCCTTTGTAGAAATCGGTTCCTTGACAATCTGGCATACAATCATCTGCCCCGGCGTGAGAACTTTTTCGATGCGTCCTTCCTTCTCCAAAGGCTGGCCTATCTTGATGTGGGAATAAATTCCCTTGAGGTCAGAGTTGGGATTGGCTCTCTTGACGAACTCGTCAAACGCGTTGAAATAGAGCCCCAGGTCT
>DJRM01000056.1:0-171 GCA_002440085.1 Bacteroidales bacterium UBA6360 | reverse complement strand
CTCCGATGTCCACGAACGCGGCATTGAGCGCCGGCAGGATTTTCTTCACCTTACCGAGGTAAACGTCTCCCACCGAAAAACTGTGCCCCGTGACAGACTCCCTGTTGAACTCAATCAGCCTGTGATTCTCCATCAGCGCGATGGAGACCTCGGACGAACTGACTTCAACCA
>DJRM01000142.1:12739-13338 GCA_002440085.1 Bacteroidales bacterium UBA6360 | reverse complement strand
GCGCGAGCTTCAGGCAGGTCTCGGGCTCCATGTTTGCCCCGGTACGTCCGGGGACATTGTAAATCACAATCGGCTTGTCCGTCGATTCGGCGACAGCCTTGAAATACTCGTACTGACCCCGCTGCGTGGGCTTGTTGTAATACGGGACAACGATGAGGAACGCATCCGCGCCGTGAGGAGAGAAGAATTCGATGTTTCGGACCGTCTGCCGCAGCGAGTTGGTGCCCGCGCCGACAAGCAGGGGGGTCTTCTTTCCGCCCGCGAGTTCATGAGCCTCAACAATTTCACGACAACGGACAAGCAGCTGCAGCTTCTCGTCGTTTTCAAGGCAAGGAGCCTCGCCCGTCGTGCCGAGCGGCACAAGAAAATGAATCCCGGCCTCAAGCTGCCTGAGCACAAGTCTCTCGAATGCGCAGAAATCGGCTTCCCCGTCCCTGAACGGAGTGACCATCGCGGTTCCGCAACCGGTAAAGAGCATTTTTTCCTTCATAATCACAAAATGTTTTCAACGAACCAAGGCAAAAGCCTGTCCATAAAAATCCGGCATTCAGAAGCTGTTTGAATTTTTTGTTCAGTTAAGACACCAAAAGAACGAACCT
>DJRM01000142.1:0-12632 GCA_002440085.1 Bacteroidales bacterium UBA6360 | reverse complement strand
GAAAAATTAAAACAGCTTCTCAGGCAGTTATCAAATCCTGAAACCGGTGAACGCCGGACAGAGTCTCAGTAAGCGTCGCAGCATAAACCGCGCCCTGTGCCAATCCGACACGGGAGAAAGCCTCGTGGCTTATGGTTATGCGGTCGTTCAGCCCCTCGAATCCGACGGTGTGTATGCCCGGAATCTCGCCGCAGCGCACGGACTGGACTGACACATCGCCGCCCATCCCGGCATTGACGATTTCCGCGATGGACTTTGCCGTGCCGCTCGGAGCGTCGAGTTTGTGGATGTGGTGCATCTCTATAATGTAGGGCATATATCCTCCCACCGCGCCGAGCTTCTCCGACAAAAGCGCGACCGCAGCATAGAGGACATTCACGCCCACAGAGAAATTAGACGCGTAAATCATTGTCGTTCCACACTTTCTGAAACACTCCACGACCTCATCCTCAATGTCGTTCCATCCCGTCGTGCCCACAACCGCAGCCTTGAAGCTCTCCGCGATGAAGCGGTAGTTCTCCCGGAATGCAGTCGGCGTGGTAAAATCTATGCACACGCACTCCGATGCCGTTTCCTTAGGCACGGAACAGATGTCGTCGGTCGCCAGAACAAGCTCTATCCCCTTTGATTCCAGTTCCTTCTCGATAATGTGGCCCATCTTGCCGTAGCCGCTGATTATTGCCTTTATCATATTTTTATGTTTTTATGTCTATAGATCTTTCCTCCCGCTTCGGTCGAAATGACAAAAGGACTCGATCGAAATGGGGGGGGGTGATGGCATCATTCCTCAAACAGGTACCGATGCACATCCCGGACGATGCGCTCAAGCCTGTCCGCAGCCACAATGTAACTTATATCATTATCATTCAACATTTTCCCCCAATTTTTTCTAAGCTGCGGCACGGCATCCTCAAGCTCAGGCGCAATAGTCCGGAGCCCCCGTCCGATGACCGTCAGCTGGCTGTAGCCGGTCTTTAGAAGAATGTCGGTCTTCCCCGCCGCGAGCCTTATGAAGCCCCCGATGTCGTGCGAGAAATCCACCGTCACCATCATCTGCCGTCCGACCGAAGTCAACACGTCCGGCTCAATCCGCGACTCCTCTAAACACCATCTCAACTCCCCCTCAGCCTTCGGACTGAAGCGCACGAGATAGACATTCCTCTTGAAGGCAATCCCGCGCGGCCCCTCCGGAGCCTCCTCCGGCACCACCGCAGTCCCCTCGCATGACGGGTCGGACGAGTCAAGCACCAGAACAGGGATGTTACTCGCAACAGCCGGAGCTATTGTCCTGGGGTGCAGTACCTTGGCTCCGAAACGCGCCATCTCGGCAGCTTCCTCGTATGAAATTCTCGGAATGCGGCGGGTGTTCGGACAGACACGGGGGTCAGTCGTGCGTATTCCGTCAACGTCAGTCCAGATTTCAACTCGCGAAGCATCAAGAGCCGAGGCTATTATCGAAGCCGACCAGTCCGACCCGCCACGCCCGAGCACAGTGCCGGCGCCCTGTCTGCTTGCGGCAATAAAGCCCTGTGTGATAACGGCTTCATTAGGTCTGCCGTCAGCCGCCTTGCCATCGGTGCCGAAAGCCGTTCCCCGGGCAAAAGCCTCGCCGACGACCTCAGGAACCCTTGCATTTATGAGATCATACTGCGGTTCCCCGCACATATACTCAGAATCCGTCACAATCATCGTCCGCGCGTCAACGAAACCGGTGCGTATCCCACGGGAGTTCAGAGCATAGCAGATAATCGTGGAGGACAGCAGTTCGCCGTGGGAAATGATCACGGCCCTGATTCTGTCCGGCACGTCCCCGAGCGCCGCCACGCTGCTCACCACAGCCGCAAGAGTGTCGCAAATCTCATTCACCTTGGCAGAAGCCCTGTCACAGCCTTTCGGATCGGCCGAAAGCAGCGAGCACACGAGTCCCAGATGCCGCGAACGCAGTTCATACATTCTCGCCTCAAGCCCCTCGGAATCGCCGCAGGAAACCGCATCGGCAATGGCATAGAGAAGATCTGTCACCTTCGAGAGCGCCGACACGCACACCACGGGATGTTCAGGCAGCCGCGACGCGATGATTTCCATCGTGCGCGAAACGGCATCGAACGTCCCGACGGACGTGCCTCCAAATTTCAGAACAACCGCCATACCCTACCGTCTTTCCGTCGCCTTTTCATACATCCTCACATACTGCTCCGTGGCCTTCACGAGCTCGCTCACACGAACATATTCGTCCATGGTGTGAGCCACTAAAATCGAGCCCGGACCGCACAGACAACGATGCGCGAAACCGTCTAACTGCGGCGCGTCGCTTCCGAAAGCCGCAGGCGTTGTCTCAAACCCGTCGAAGACGGTGTAGTTCATCGGCGTGTCGCCGCCGAAAGCCTTGACATTCACTCCGTCACGTTCACCGAAACAGGACATCACGCGGCAGACATCCGCGTCCGAAGCGAAAGTGGTGCGGAAATAGATTCTGAAACTCAGGTTCGGGCTCAGAATGTTCTGAGGATTCGCGCTCGACAGCCTGCCTATGTTCCATGTGGTCGCGCCGAGAATAGAATCTTCAGGAAACTTCACGCCGCGCAGTTCCGACACGAAGTCCACGAACATATCCACGGCTGAAAGTCCGTACTGAGGATAACCCGAATGGCATCCTTTCCCCGTCAGCGTCACTTCAAATGACTTGGTTCCCTTGCAGGCAGACACCATCTTGTTGTCCGTAGGCTCGCCCACTATCACGTAATCTGCTGCAAAACCCGTCTTTCTGAACGACTTGGCACCGAATGAACCCGCCTCCTCGCCGGCAAGGAGCAAAAGTCCGAAATCGGTATATCCCCGTCTATCAAGTTCAAGACAGGCATTGTACATCGAGATAATCTGCCCCTTGGCATCGCACGCCCCTCGGCTTTTCACGACGACGTCTTCCTCCCCGTCTCCGCCCGATAATGTCGTCCCTACAGACGAGGCCACATCCACGGTCGGCGGGAAATATGGCGGTACCGTGTCCAAATGAGTGCAGAACACGACAGATGGGGTTCCCCACGAAAAAAGCAGGTTTTCGGTCCCGTCTCCGTCCGGATTCTCCTCAGTCATGCCCACAGGAAACCGTTCGACGCGGTTCTTTCCCGTCAGAAACCGTGTCGCCAGAAAATTCGACAGCCCCCTCTCACGTGAAGAAGACGAGTCCATCGACAATATCTCCAAAAACAAGTCAAGATTTTCCATATTTTTCTTGTCTTTTCGGTCTATATTCGATTTTCAATCGCCACTTTTCTGCGCTCGGCAGTCCCAAATTCATTTGGACTGCTCTCGCTTATCGAAAAGGACCCTTTTTCATCAGTCATGTACCCCGGTACACTCCTTCTTCAAAAAGAAATCTATCCTCGAAAAATCTTCAAAATTACACTATCATGTATAAGTGTGCGAAGTTAGTGAAATTTGAGAAAAGACCGCGTGAAAATGGAGCCGGAGATGTGAAAAATTGTCAATAAGGACAATTTTGTAGAATGAGCAAAAACAGTCGGGGACATCGGACGGGAAACGCCTTGCCACGGGACTTAAAATTTATAACTTTGCGTGCCGCACATTCCGGATTCCTTGGAAAGCGGGCGTTTGTATGTACTTAAATTAAATTTTTATGAAAAGACATCTGTTGCCGGCGCTGTTTGCCGCGCTTATGATGCTGTGCGGAACCGCTGTCGGAGCCAATGCCACCGGACGGGGTGAAGACTTCGGGTTCGGATTCGGAGTGAGGGCCAACATGCTCAGATGGGCGACCCTCACACCGGACGTCGGATTGGAATGGAATCTTCCGAAAGGATGGAGCGTGCTCGTGGACGCGACGTGGACTTCCCTGACGTTCAAGGGCGGGGAGAGGAGATATGCCGTTGCGGAACTCAGCCCGGAATTGAGGAAATACTTCGGCAAGGACGGGCGCTGGTATGCCGGAGCGATGTTCCAGACAGGACTCTTCAACCACAAGTTCAAGGGCGACGGCAAACAGGGCGAGTTCAGGAGCGGCTCGCTCACCGGCGGCTACAGGCTTCCGCTTAACAAGGCCCTCTCGCTCGACTTCACGCTCGGAGTCGGATACATCTGGGGCGAATGTGACTCCTACAGGTTTATGGACGGCGTGCGCACAAATTCAGGCAGCGGAAATGGCGGCCAGTGGGGTCTTACCCGCTTCGGAGTGTGTCTCGTCTGGAACATTTTCTAAAAATCGAAAAATCATGAAAAAACATCTGAAAATTCTGTCCGCAACGGCACTTCTGTGCCTTGCCGCGTCATCATGCAGCATCTTTGACCCTGTCTACGATTTCCCCCACCCCGGAGCCGTTCCCGTGCAGGTGAGCGGACAAATCGCCGGAACAAAGGCCGTCGAGACAAACTGGAACAAGGACAAAATCGGAGTCATCGTGACGGAATCGCCGGAGAGCGATATGACCGAGAGGTACAGAAATGTGGGATATGTCACCACGAGCACCGGGGCGTCAGCCGAATTTACGGCGGCCGTGAACCGCGGGGGAATATATTTCCGGAATGACGAGACGGTGACATTCTCGGCCTATGCGCCTTATTGCGAGGGCGATGCCATGGCCTATCCGGGGAACGACGGCGAGATTGCGGTCTCGACCCTCACACAGCCCGACGCCGCGTCAGCTGAAAAAATAGATTATCTCTTCGCGTCAGGCGCAACCGCTTCCAAGACCGCCCCGGCGGTGAAGTTTGCGTTCTCCCACATCATGTCACGCATCATCCTGAATGTCAAGGTGTCCACGGCCGACGGCTTCGATGCCGCCGACATCGACAAGGGAGCCTTCGAGCTGAACGGGCTTGTGCACGAAGGCTCCGTGAACATGCTCACGGGAAAGGCAGCGGTATCCGGACAGGCGCAGGCGGCATGGAATCTCGGCGCCAGCACGCAGAAGAGTTCCCCGGCAGCCGGAGCGCATAGATACACAGCGATAGTTTTCCCTCAGTCCATTGCCAACGGACTGACATTCAGGGCAGTAATCGACGGTCAGGCTTTCGCCCTCGGCGGCGTGCTCGCAGGAGAACTGGAGGGCGGCAAGTCCTACACCTACGATGTCACCCTGAAAAGGACCGGGCTTGAGTTCACCGGCTCGACCATCCTGCCTTGGGAACCGGTTGACGGAGGCAGCGGCGACGCGACCATGGAGCCGTAGCAGCCCATACCGGCAACATTTGCAAACATATTCCTAAGGCACGACACATATTCACCAGCAACCACTTCAGGCAATGAGAGTAAAATACTCCATATCACTCGCCCTTTCAGTCATGCTCCTGCCCCTCTCCTGCGCAAAGACGGATGTTCAGGACGAGGCCCTGTCGGGAACACGCGCCCTTGAACTGACGGTAGGAAGCGGCCCGGCGACGAAGGCCTCCGCCGGCAAGACGGCATGGATTCCCGGGACGGACAGGATTCATGTCGCTTTCGCACAGCCGACAGGAAACGGCATCACAATGAGCGAAGGGTTCTACAAAATCAAGGACAGCGACGGCGGCACAGAGCCGGACGGCAAGCCGGTTCTCTGGCAAAACACCAGCCCGGCAGCGATTTACGCATGGTACTGGCCGTCAGACGACTTCGCGGCAAAGATTGACCTCTCCGACCAGAGCACTCCGGAGAAAGTCAAGGCCGTCGATGCGCTCTCGGCATCCGTTTCGGATGTGAAGTTCGGAACAAAGCCAAATCTCAGTTTCGGTCACGCTCTGGCAAAAATCAGGATTCTGTGGAGGGATGAGTCACTTCTATGGTCAAACTGGAGAAACCCCGAAGTACTGGCATCCAATGCAAGATTCTTTTCCAACAGCATGGAAGTGAGCCTTGAAAAAGAAAGCACGGGACTTTACGCGCTAACAGCCGGTGGTGACGCGGGGTGGATTATCACGTGCCCGGACGAGACCGAGCAGATGACCTGGGAATGCCTGATCCCGGCACAGAAGATAAGCGGAGCGGCCATAAAGCTTACGCTAAAAAAAGGTGACGAGGAACCATTCGAGAGTGCGGTCTTCATCGAAGAGACAACTTTCGAGGCCGGCAAGACCTACTCCTACACGCTCGTCTGCGACCCTCTGAACTCGAAGATAGAAGTCGCCGCCTCCAACATTCACGACTGGAGCTCCGAAGAAAACGGAGGGAATCTCACCCTCAAGGCTCCTGTCAGGCTTGAAAGCGCGCCGGCCAAGGACGGAGTCATCAAGATAGAGAAAGATGTGGACATTACCGGAGAAACGGAGAACACGGTTGAAATAGCCGACGGGTGCAAGGTGGATTTGTGGAGTGTCAGGATACACGGAGGAATCATAACGGAAGGAAATGTCACGCTCAATGTCCATGGATACGATAACCTCGTCGAGTCGTCTGAAGACGGGATGCCGGGAATATGGCCAAAAAGCGGAGGTACTCTGACAATAAAGGGCACAGAGGAATTTCGGCAGCAATGGTCATCCCAAATAGAAGTTTACAGCAAGAAGGACGCGGCCGCAATCGGCGGAGGAACGAATCGGCCTGCCGGAAACATAATAATAACAGGGTGGCTTCGGATCAATGCAGTGGCAGGATGGCTTCCGGCCGATGGCGGACAATATACATCCTCAGACAGCCGCGGGGCCGGAATCGGAGGCGGATATGACAATGCGCCGTGCGGAGACATAACGATTTCGGACGGAGTGTCCGGGGTAACCGTGTGCACGGGAGATGGTGCTGGAATCGGAGGCGGAGCCAAGAACAGCGGATGCGGAGACATATCCATCCTTGCCACGAGAATGGATATATATCAATATGATGAGGGATTCGGAGCGGCCATTGGCGGCGGATACGACAACAGTCCGTGCGGAAATATATCCATCGAGAAGGGTAATTGTGACTCTACAACCAACATCGACATCAACAACGCAGACCTCGAAAACATACACCGCAACACAAAAGGCTCCGGAATCGGAGGCGGGGTCAAGAACAGCGGATGCGGGACAATCGATTTATCCTACGGGTACATGATTGTCTTGGGGCCGCAGGAAGGCTCCGGAATAGGAGACGGGGTTGACAATTCTCCTTGCCGGGGAATATTCATCAGAACCGGAATACGGAGCATTGAAATATATACGTCAGAAGGCACAAGTTCCTCATCGGGAACACTCACTATTGACGGAGACTTCACAGTTAAAGAACCGTATAATGAGCATTGGCATTACTGGACAGTATCTGGAAAATAATCATTCATCGGTATGAAGGCATCAGAGATAACAAAATACACGGCTGCGGCGGCGCTTGCCATCCTGTTTGGCTCCTGCTCGAAAGTGGAAGATTCAGCCCCGGGCACGAAACTGATTCCCATTGAGCTGAAGGTCTTGATGGAGCCGGACACACGGAGCCTCAACACAAAAAGGAGCTGGAATCCCGGCAAGGATCACATTCTCGTCTCGACATATCAGCCAAACTACGGAGACTTCAGTTTCGGAGAATACTTAGTCACGGACACCGAGGGCAACACGAAGGCCATTCAGCCGGCGGTCCGGAAAACCGAAGAATACTTTGAGGGGCCGACTCATACACGTATCTACGCCTTTTATTGGCCGGCGGGGTCAAGAGACAAAAAAGTTAACCTGCAGGACCAGAGCACGCCCCAGCTGCTTGAAGCCGCGGACATTCTTGAGTCGCGCTATAGCCCGGAGGATGGCGTTCCGACCGAAGGCGTCACAACCGTATCCTTTTATCATGCATTGGCAAGGATACGCCTCGTTCTGGACAAGGCGACGATAAACGCCTCAGAGGTGGCCGAAATATTGATTGCATCAGACACGGAAGCGTCAATAGGTACACGTCGTCCGGCAGGCGGAGGCCCCATCCTGACACTTGCGTATGCGAATCCGGGGTGGATTTCGATGTGCCGGGACACTGACGAGCCCAATGTGTTCGAGGCGCTCGTCGTGCCGGGTTATAGGCCGGGCGGAGAACAGATTAAGGTCAGATTCCAAAATCAGGAATCCGGTGAGACTTCTGAATTCCCCGTATTGTTCGACGACAGCACAAACTGGGCTGGCGACACGACTTATGAATACATGATAAGCAGGTAACTCTCTAACATTCACTAAGGACAATGAGAACTTGGATAACACGAATATATGTCGCCGCCCTCTGCCTCACGGCATCGGCCGTCTCCTGCACAAAGGACACCGGCGGAAGCCTCTCCGAAGACGGCAAGCCGATGAGTTTCACCGCAGGAAAGTTCCGGCCGGCATCCGGCAGTTCCGTCAGCGGCAGCTGGGACGGCATCTCGTCCGTGGCTGTCAAAGTCGGAGGCGATGTTAAGGAGTACAGCGTGTCCGTCACCGGAGGCACTGCGGTCTTCAGCTGCGACAGACCGTTTTTCTGGAAGAGCCTTGAGATGGCGGTGGAAGCATGGTGGCCGGTCGATGCGGCGGACATCGCGAGCAAACCCGACGTGCTTGTCAGGGCCGACCAGGATTCCGAAGAGGCTCTGAACGCGAGCGACTTCATCGAGGCTTCAGGCACGGTTTCGTTCGGAACCCCACGGCTCGATTTCCGGCACCGCACGGCAAAGGTGACGGTGACGCTCGTTCCGGGCGAAGACATCGCCGAGGAGGACATCGCCGACGCGGAACTTTCCATTCTCACCTGCTCCGAAGGCGTTGAGGGCGGAGCCACATCCTGCAAGGCATTCCGCACGCAATCCGGAGCCTTCACCGCGCTGCTCCCCTCACAGACAGTTCCGGCAGGGGCAGCGTTCATGACAGCCAATGTCGGAGAACTGAAATATGTCTTCAGGCCGTCCGCTCCCGCCACGCTCGAAGCCGGCAAGGAATACAGCTACAAACTGACGGTGAAGAAAGCCGGCCTTGAGCCGGTCGCCGCTCCCGACATAACGGACTGGGGCGAGGACGAAACCGGCCACGGAGGCGGTGCGGTCCAGATTCTCGACCTTTCCGCGACCACGGGGAATGGAATCATTGAAGTCAGGGACAAGAAAGGTCTCCTCATCATCGGCAGGACCACAGAACGAGTTCACATAATCAAATCTTCAGTCACGCTTCGTGACGTTGAAATCACCGGAGGAATCGTCACGGAAGGAGATGTCACGCTCAGTCTCGCGGGGCGGAACATTGTCTCCACGCCGGAACAGGAAGAATCTGATCCCTGGGCGCACAGGGGCTCTGCCGGCATTTATCCGAAGAAAGGAAGCACGCTGACAATCACAGGAGACGGCTATCTCGATGCAAGTTCAGGATTTGGAGGAGCAGGAATCGGAGGCGGCTCGGGTGTTGATTCTGATGCCGGGAATATCAGAATAGAAGGAGGGGAGATTTTTGCCATAGGAGGAGCATATAGCATAGGAGGAGCAGGCATCGGAGGCGGAACGGGCGGAGTCTGCGGGGACATCACCATTTCAGGCGGTTCTGTCAATGCCATTGCCTACGATGGAGCGGGAATCGGAGGCGGGGACTCTAATGGCAACTGCGGTTCAATAACTATCACCGGCGGACTTACTTATGCCAGATCTTTAAGATTCGGCGCGGGCATCGGGGGCGGCCGTGGAGCCACCTGCGGGGACATAACAATCTCCGGTGGCGAAGTGCAGGTTCAGTCCGATTTCGACGGAGGAGCGGCAATCGGAGCCGGGCAAAACCGGGACGACATTAAGAGCGACTGCGGAAAAATCACAATCGGGCCGGGAATAACTTCTGTATATGCTATTCTTCAAGGCACTCTTGGTTCGGGCAAGGAAATCATCGGCTCATGGGAACAGTCCACGGCAAAGTCTGTCACCATAGATTCCAGTTTGAAGGAAACCAAAGAGCAGATAACAAACAACGTGTGCTCTATAAAACTCACTCCAAATGAATAGACGCTTCTCAACATCACTTGCGCTCGCCCTTGCGGCGATACTGCTTTCCTGCACGAAGACAGAGCCGGAAAGTACAACGGCTCTTCCAGAGGGCAAATATCCTCTGAAATTTACAGCAGAGATGACCTCGCCGCAGACACGCTCCGGAGGCAAGGACGCTTGGACGGGAGGCGAGGAAATCGGAGTGAACATGGAAGGGATGCTCTCTCCGAGGAAATTCGTGATTGAGGCGGACGGCAGCGCGAAGCCGGCGGATGCCGCGAATGCAATCTGGTGGAAGAACACCGACGAAGCACGCATCACGGCATGGCATCCGGACATCGTCGCTCCTGCCCTCGACATCTCCGACCAGAGCGGCGGATATGCCGAATTTGACCTCGTGTGGGCCACATCTGTTGGACGCTACAATCAGGACATCGTCCTTCAGTTCAGGCACCGTATGGCGAAAGTCGAGTTCTCGCTCGCGGCCGGCGACGGCATCACCGAGGAAGAACTGGCGGGCGCTTCGGTCAAGGTTCTCGGCGACGACGAGGCCTATTTCAGCATCGGGATGGTCGGGGCTGCCGACAAGTCGGACGGCGAGATAGCCCCCTACTACGACTCCGTGACGAAGAAGTTCGAGGCCGTTGTGGTGCCGCAGGACATGACGGGCAAGCCGCTCATCAGGATAGGGCTCGGCGGGAAGACCTTTGCCTACACCCCTGAGACTCAGGCCAAAGGCAAGCTTGAAGCCGGCACCTGCCACAGCTACGCCATCACGGTGAAAGCCAACGGGCTTGAGGTGCAGACACCGTGGGGATACGACTGGTCCGCTGGTGGCGAGGAGAACGTCACCTCCCAAAAGGTGCGTCTTTTCAAGGTTGATGAACTAAAAATCGGCGACTACTTTTACTCCGACGGGACATGGAGCGACGGCGGTTTGCGCAAACTCTATGAGAATGGCAATATGGTGATAGCAAGTCCCAAGCCCGCTCCCGAGGAGGGCAAGACCGTCGTCGGCATCGTGTTCCAGACGGATCCGAATCGCATCGGCGCGGCCGAGAAGGCCAAATTGGGCGAAGGTAATGTGCATGGTCTTGTGATGGCCATAAAAAACGCCGGAAGCAACAAGGAGTGGGGACCTTATGGTTCGCTCGCGGACGAGGGCTTACCGAAATGCTATACCAAAGCCCAGAACCACGATGACATCAGCGGCTACGGGAATCACATGAAAATCCTCTCCAATCGCGGCAGTTTCGACAGGCATCCTGCCTTCAAGGCCGCCGACGACTACAACAAGACCTGCCCTGTGCCTTCTGCCACGACCGGGTGGTACCTTCCCGCCTCAGGCCAATGGTGGGACATTCTGCAAAACCTGAACGGCATCCAATCCTTGGCACTTGAAGGAGAGCAAACCTCGTCCGACCCAATTCCGTCGACCAGCTTGTATTGGCCTTGGTATAAGTGGAGTCAAGACTTACCTGGTCTGAATGATTGGATGGAGAAAATACCCGCCGACAGCAAGGATGAGTTCGAAGATTCGGACTTCTTTTGGTCATCCTCCGAATTTTCGCACAGTTACGCGTGGTACTGGCGCGTGTGGGACACTCTTGTTTGGTGCTGCCACAATGGCAAAGGCAATGGTTTCAACGATGTGCGTCCCGTCCTTGCATTCTAATTAACCAGTTTATCCTTTAAGCACATGAATATGAAGCTACAAAGTATATTGCCTCTCCTGCAAGTCGCACCGCTCCTGCTGCTTGCCTCCTGCACGCAAGAAGAGTTCCCCGGCGCGCAGGACATCCAGACGCAACAAATCGCCATTTCCGTGACCGACGGAGGCTATTCCTCAGCTGCAGCTCCCGCCACCCGCACAGCGGAAATGGGCTACTCCACCGAGTTTACCGCCGGCGACGCCTGCGGGCTCTATGTTGTGCGCGGTGACCGGACGGTCTATTCTAATGTGAAACTTATCGCGGAGCGGGACGCCGCCACGGGAGAACTCGCTTGGAAGGCTGCGGACGGAACCGCTCTCGCAGGAATGCCGAACGACCAATGTTATCTCTACTATCCCTACCGGTCAGACATGGACGGCAAGACAGCCGATGTTCCGCAGGACGAACTCCACCAGCGCGACCTGTATTTCTTCCAGCCGCTCATCAGTTCATGGCAGCCGAATGAAGACCAGAGCAGCCGCGAAGCCTACACCGCTTCCGACCTTATGACCTGCCACAGCACAGCCTCCCCGGGCATGACGTCCAACACTCTTGAGGTTGCATTCTTCATGAGCCACCGGATGTCACTTGCGGTCATCGACCTGCCGAAAACGGTCTATGAATTCACGGACACGAGAGTTCCGGACTACACCGTCATAACCCCGACGACCTTCACCGGCTCCGCAAAGCCGCTTCGCACGGGAGACCATTTCCGCTACATAGTGAACCCGCAGGCGAGTGCAACTCCGACCATTTCAGGTAGTTTTGACGAAGGCAGCATGGAGTTCACCGTCACCCCGTCCGGGCTTTACAAAGGCTACTTCAAGAAGTTCAAGATAAACGGAGCGCCCGAGACAAAGGTCAGCTACACTATTCAGCGCGGCGACTTCCTCCTCACTGACGGCAACCTGCTGCCAAGGGACGCCTCCCTCACCGAGGAGCAGAAGTCGAAAGTCGCGGCCATAGTCTTTTGGACACCCGCAGAGACCGAGACAGAGGGCAGGACGACCCCGGCAAGGCTTTCCGACGACAAAATCAGGTCAAGGGATTT
>DJRM01000105.1 GCA_002440085.1 Bacteroidales bacterium UBA6360 | reverse complement strand
TCCTCGCCGTAGCCTTCCGCGCAGCGTCCCCAGCGACCGTCACGGGCAATGTCGACCATCGGCGAGAATGTCCAGTGGATGCCGGTCAGGCGGGTCTCGCGGGCTGAAATCGCGCAGGCGCTCTCGACGAGTTCCGGATTCCAGGAGCAGGCCTGGGCAAGAGGAATCGGATAGACGGTGCGGAAGCCGTGGATGGCGTCGTAGCCGAACAGGACCGGGATTCCGAGGCGTGTCTCCTCAAGTGCGCGGCGCTGCATGGCATTGATTTCAGTCGCGTCCGTGGCGACATAGGTGATGTAGCTTCCGAGCACAGGCTCTGCCGTCTCGTTCCCTATATTATTGGCATTCAGGTTCTTGCCAAGCGTAATCTGGCTCATCTGGAGGACTTTCTCCTCAAGCGTCATCCTCGACAGCAGATCCTCCACACGCTTTTCCACCGGAGCGTCGGCCTGCTTATAAAGCGGCGTCGATGACTCCCCGCATGAGAGAGCCGCGAAAACGGCTACTGAAAGCGAAACACATCTGAAAAATGCCGTCGCGGCTGAATAGACATTCTTATAATTCATTATATATCAATAAAATATATTTACACAATATTATATATTCCCCCACCCTCAATCGATGCAACTTATTTTTCATGTTTCCATGAATATTCCCGAAGATTGGGGAGTTTTTTTTCAGATTCCGGATTATTTCAAAGTGAACTTCACGGTCTGGAAGATGTCGGCCGACGACGTTCCGAACATCGCCTCGAACTCGCCTTTTTCCGCAGTCCATTCCTTTTTCGCGTCGTCGTAGAAACGCAGATCCCGGGAGGTCAGAGTGAGTTCAACAGTGCCGCTCTCGCCCGGTTCAAGCCAGATTTTCCCGAAATCCTTGAGTTCCTTCAGAGGACGCGGAAGCGAAGACTCGACGTCGCGGACATAGAGCTGGACGGTCTGTGCGCCCCGGACCTTGCCGACATTCCTGACGGGGACGCGGAACTTCAGCGAGCCGCCCTCACGCAGGGACCTGCCCGAAGCCTTGACCGGCCCGGTCTCGAAGTCGGTGTAGCTCAGGCCGTAGCCGAACGGGAAGAGAGGCCGGATGCCCATCTTGTCGAACCAGCGGTAGCCGACGAAGAGGCTCTCCTCATAGACGACGTCGCCGGTGTTGTTGCGGTCATAGATGTTGAGGTAGTGGGGCGGATAGTCTTCGAGCCTCTGCGCAATCGTGAACGGAAGCTTGCCGGAGGGGCAGACATTGCCGAAGAGCACGTCCGCAATCACGTTGCCGGTGTCGCTGCCGCCATACCATCCGTAGAGCACGGCCTCCGGTGCGTCGAGCCAGGGCATCGCGGCGGAGGAACCCGAGACGAGGGTCACGACAAGGCGGTCAGTCACCTCCCCGAGAGCGGCGATGAGTTCCTCCTGCCCGTAGGAAAGCCCGTATTCGATGCGGTCCATTCCCTCGCAGTCCTGAGTCCCCCAGCGGTTGTGCCCGCCGAAGAAAAGCACGAGGTCGGCATCCCGGGCAGCCTCTACGGCCTCCTCGCGGAGCGCGTCCATGTCCTCCGGACGACCGGAATTGCCCTTGGGACGGTAGCCCCGGACATAGCTGACCTCGGCACGGTCTCCCACGAGAGCTCGCACGCCCTCAAGCGGAGTGACCTCGTACTTGGTCTTGAGGTACATCGAGCCGCCTCCGCCGATGTGCCTTGCGGTGGCGTTGTCCCCCACGACGAGAATTTTCTTCACGCCGTCAAGGTCTATCGGAAGGATATGTCCCTCGTTCTTGAGCAGCGTCACGCCCTCCTGCGCAATCTCACGCGAGGTGCGGAAATGCTCCGGAGAGGCAAAGGAGCCGAAGTCGGTGTTCCCGGACATTGTGGTGCGGAAAATCAGGCGCAGGACGCGACGTGCCTTGTCGTCGAGACCCTCCGTCGGATATTTCCCGCTGCGGAGACCGGCCAAGTAGGGACCGGCGAGGAAGTAGGCCTCGTAGGAGTCGCCCCAGTCCTCGGCAAGGCCGTCGGTGCCGGTGCCGAACTCCATGTCAAGCCCGTTGAGGGCGGCCTGCTCGGTGTTGGTGGTGCCGCCCCAGTCGGAGACGACCACGCCGTCGAAGCCCCATTCCTTTTTGAGTATGTCGTTCAGAAGATACTGGTTTTCACAGCAGAACTCGCCCCTGTAGCGGTTGTACGCGCCCATGACCGCCCACACGCCGGCGTCCTTCACCGCAGCCTCGAAGGCCGGGAGATAGATTTCGCGCAGGGCACGGTCGTCCACGACGGAGTTTGTCTTGTGGCGGTGCGCCTCCTGGTTGTTCAGCGCGAAATGCTTCACGCAGGCAGCCACCCCGTTTTCCTGAACGCCCCTGATGTAGGGCACCGCCATCTGCGCCGCGAGGAAAGGGTCCTCGCCCATATACTCGAAGTTGCGGCCGCAGAGAGGTGTGCGGAAGATGTTCACCCCGGGTGCGAGCAGGACGGTCTTGCCGCGGAAGCGGGCCTCCTCGCCCATGTTCACGCCGTAGCGATGTGCCATTTCGCGGTTCCATGTGGCCGCGAGGCAGGTCAGGTTCGGGTTGGCGGTGCAGGAGTCGTTGGTATGCCCCGCACCTTTCCACTCGTCCCAGAGATTGTCCTCACGGATGCCGAACGGGCCGTCGCTCATCCATACGTCGGGTATGCCGAGCCTCGGAACTCCCGGAGAGGAGAACTTGGACTGGGCGCTGAGCAGCGCGACCTTTTCTTCGAGAGTGAGCCGCGAGAGGGCGTCCTCGACACGAGCCTCGACGGGGGCGGAGGTGTCAAGATAGACAGGGGTGCCGCCCTTTGCGCATCCGGCACAGAACAGCACCGCCGTCAAAAGATGGTAGATGGTTGCCTTGAGGTTCATTACTATTCAGTCGGAGTTATTCTTACGATTCTGAGGTTGTTGATGTAGAACTCGGCGCCTTTGTAGCTCTGTATTTGCAACACGGCATCTTCCGCCTTCTCTGCTGACGCATATGGTTTCATCTGAATATGACTGATTGTAGTGCCTGAAGTATTCAGTATATTACACAATGGAATTGATATTCTATGCCATCCAGTATCTCCTAATCCATTAAAAGTATCCTTATCATTGCGATGTGACTTTATACGATATTCAGGCTGATCATTTTTCTCATTAAACTGATGAGTATATAATTCATAATCCTTTCCACAAGTTGTCACAGCAGGTAAGTTACATTTTATATAATACTCAACTGCATAGTCATCAGCATAATTTGCTAAATCAACACTGCCTCTAAATCCAAGGAAACCAGCCCACTGACTTGCTATATCATCTGTGTCAAACGCCCATCTTACAGACTCCGGAGCAATAAGTTTCTCATCTGAAACTTTTGTAATTGAGCATTGGTACGGGCCATCCAAAGTAGAGAACTTATCAGATTCGGTTCCTGTAAACAGATTGATTTCCTTGTCCGCAGACCATGAAATCCCAGTGATGTTCACAGGAAGAACCTCACCGGCACCGACAGACAGACCAGATGCCTCCTTGACGAAAACGCCGCCGTCCTTATGGTGCATCGTGATGCGGACTTTACCCGTGTACTTGATTGGCTTAACGGCAATGTAGTAGTTTCCGGCCGCCATACCCTCCTGTGAGACGAGAGTAACGCTGCGATAGCGGATTTTCGTGGAGTATGTACCATATTTATAGAACTTCGTGCCTACACCTCCGGTGATACCTTCATTGGCTTCAGGGAGTTCCAAAGTAACGGACACACAGCCTTCCGGGGCATTGATTTGAACAAACCCGCAGACATGAGTGAACATGATTGAATTGCCCTCAACAGAGCAGCTGCCGACAAGCGTCGTCACATTATCCGAAACTCCGTCCTTCTTTGCGAACTGGATTTCCGGGATAGATATGTTCAAAGTCGGGTCCGCATTAGGAGAGACTACTTCAGCCTGCACATTGTACGGATAGAAAGCATACCATGTGCTCTCCGGAGCCTCGGCCGCGCCCTTGAAAATCGCAGTCGCACCGCCGGCCTCGGTCGTGAAAGGCTGCACCGCGCCGTTCTTGTCAACCACGCCGATGACGTCGCCGGCGCTCCAGACCATCTTGGTGTATTGCCCGGCCTCGTTCTGGGCTAGGTTGGTTCTTGTGCCCGGAGCCGGCTCTCCGAGCACGTCAAATCCGGCAGTGAAAGTCACCGTTCCGTCGGACGGAGCCGGATTGTTCTGTTCAACATTTTCCTTGTTGCAGGCAATGGCCGCCACGGCAGCCGCCGCCATAATCATTATTCTTGTAGTTTTCATTGTATCAATCAGTTTGAAGTTTTTATAAGTTAATTCGTGAGATGTTTACGAGCAATATAGGTCGAAAGACCTGTTACCACTGAACCTCATCCAAATATGTCACATCACTAATCTGCCCGTCCTTGCTCTGGCAGAATCCGGCCTCAACGCCGAGCGTGAAGATCTTGATTTCGGGAGAAGGGTACGCTGTCCTGCTCTCCCCTTTTTCTGAGAATTGTTTGTTTTTCATTGTTTTGTTTATTATGTTGTTAGTAATTATTGCTTTACGCCGTCATGACCCTAAACCTCCATGACGGTGAACGGTGTCATGTCAATAGTCAACCGACGGCAATATATTCAGGTCGTTTATCATCCCGCTGTTCTGCCCCGGAGTCGGTTCCGGTTCAGGGTCTGGGTCCGGTTTTGGATCCGGGTCCGGTTTTGGATCGGGGTCGGGATCCGGTTTCGGGTCCGGGTCCTCGCCGCCCGGCTTCCAGTTAGGGTCGAGCGGTCCCATGATCACCACCTCGTCGAGGTAGAACACCGCTCCCGCAGACGCGTCGCTGTCGAATGTGCCGAACTGGATTTCCTTCATCTTCGCCCATGTGAAATGCCCTTCGGACGGGACGTATGGCGCGTCCTCGCTGCTGCGGTAGTCGAAGTCCTTCAGCGGAATCTTCACCTCGTGCCACTCGCCGTCAGCCTTGGCGTTCGCAGCCGTAACCCCATATCTCATAACCCAGTTGTGCTGCTCGGCAGGGTCGGTGAAGCTGTCCTTGTTGTTGACGCACCAGATGCTCCAGCCCACGGACTTGGCGGTGCGGAGGTCTGCCTTGAAGCGGAAACGGATGGAGGTCTTGCGGAGGTTGAACTTCGTGAGGTCCTCGCACTTGCTCTTGAACTGGAAAGTAAGGTACTGCCATTTCTTCGACACATCCCACTTGATGCAGTTGGAGCCGACTGCCGGGGAGTCGAAGCTCGGAATCGTCAGATGCGTGGCCTTTCCGTCCGCGCCGAACGGGGTCACAGACTCGCCCCAGCCGTCATCATAGAGCACGACCTTGGCGTAGCTGCTCTCATCCTCGTCAGGGTCGTCCCTGTAGGCCGGAGGCACTGTGAGCCCGAGGGCATTGACCAGATCGAGATTCAGGTCCCTGTCGAACTTGACTGAGCCGTCGGTGTTGAAGAGTCCGAATTCCTTGCTGTAGGTCCACAGGGTCCAGGAGACGCCGTTGAGCTCGGCATATTTCCTCACGCACTCGTGCCAGTAGCAGCGGTCGGCGTTGGAAGAGCCCCTATTGTTCGCGAATGCCCCGATTGCCCCGAACTCGCCCATGAAAAGCGGCACCCCGCGACGGCGCGCCTCGGCGATTGACTTGTCCATGTCCTGATAGATGGCGTACTCGGTGCCGAGGTAGGAGTAGTTCTGAAGAGCCTCCTTGTAGGTGGAATTGGTAATCTGGGAGGCGAGCTTGTCCCCGTCAAACTTGTCGTTCCATGGGAATGGAACCTGTCCTCCGATTGCGTAGAGTTTCGTCCAGTTGCTCGATGTCCCGCCCTGATGGGTGAAGACCATCGGGGAGTAGAAGTGGAAGGTGTAAATGAGGTTGTTGTCCTCATATTCAGGGAGTTCGGCGAGAGAATGATATGGATTCGCGCAGACGATGATGGCGTGCTTGTCGTCAACTTTACGGATTTCCTCAATAAGTTCGCCCTGAAGCTCGTGCCAGTGATCCTTCCACCAGTCTCCGTCCGGCTCGTTCTGAAGCTCATAGACGACCTTGCCCGAACGGCCCTTGCAGTGCTCGGCCACCTGACGCCACACGGATTTCATGAAGCCCTCGGCATGGTCGTCGGGATATTTTGCGACATATCCCCACTGGTGGTTGTCGACGATGACGGTGATTCCCCATTTCTCACCGAGGTCAAGCAGTTCGTCGAGACGGCTGAGGAACTTGTCCTGAAGCTTGTAGGCAGTGCCGCTCGCAGGCTCGACGAAACGTCCGAAGGTCATAGGGACGCGCACCACGTCAATCCCGAGTTCGGTCAGGTGCTGGAAGGTGTCGTCGTTTATGTAGCCCATCCAGATGTTGTTCGCGTCGCTCCCTTCGGAGACGTCGAAGCACGAGGACAGGTTCACTCCCCGGGTGAAGCCGGTCTTGACCAGCTCGTTGTCTGTCCCCGCCTCCGAAGGCTTGACGCCGTAGAGGTTCCTGGTGCAGCCCACGATGGCAAGCAGCGCCAGAAAAGGAAGCATTATTTTCTGTATTCTGTTCATATACATAGTTTTAATGGTATTGTGTCTTTCTCCGTAAAGTGACCCTATTTGTCCTTGTCCGCATATCCCGGGTTCTGCTTGATGACATCCGAAACATTCAGAATGTGCGTCGAAATCGGGAAAAGCTTCTTGTGGGAATTGTTCGCGCCGTCAGGGGTGTGGTCCCACCATTCTCCGGTGATGTACTGGTTCCAGCGGATGAGGTCGGTCCGGCGGCGGTTCTCCCCTATGAACTCAATCATCCACTCGTCGAGCATCCTCCATTGGTCGAGGTTCTCGGCCGTCGCCTTGTTCGGATCGTTGCCGTTCTCAAAATAGCGCTTGCGCACTTCGTTGATGAGCTCGGCCGCTCCCTTCCTGTCCCCGCCGCGCCACTTGCACTCGGCGAGAATGTAGTAGGCCTCGGTCAGACGCATGATCGGAATGTCGGGGTTGAAGAGCAGGTTAGCATCGCTGGCATTGGGGCGCGGCGAGAACTTGACGAGACGCACTCCGGAGTTCTCCTCGCCCGTCTCCATCGACGACTCGGTCTTTCCCTCGGAGAGTCTGGCCACCTGATCGACGAGTCTGAGGGTCTGTCCGGAATATTCCTGAGTTCCGGTGACCTTCCACGACGGGTTGTCCGGATTCACGAGTTCACCGAAAAGGAACATCCCCTCGTATTTGCCGTTGCCGAGGTAGCGGTATTTCTTCTTGCGCACGTCCGTGTCCTCGAACTTCGAGAACGGCGAGCCGAGCTTGTAGGCGTATGGCTTGCCGGCGCCGTCGAGGGACGGGGTGAGGCAGTACTGGTTGGAGCCGTTGGAGTTGGGGATGCCTCCGAAATAATTGCTCATGTTCGTAGGCATCTGGCGGCCCCACTCGTAGTAGGCATCCGTCTCCAGCTGGGCGCGTTCGCTCGGGATTGACCATATTATCTCGTTTGACCAGGCGTTCTCGAATCCGAAGATTTTCGTCCAGTCCTTGTCGAGCTCGTAGGTTCCGTATTTCCCTTCAATCAGGTCCTGGCATATCCTCGCCGCGTCGTCGTAGCGTTCCTCCCCAATGTAGGAGATGGCATTGAAATAGAGCTTCGCGAGCCCCAGTGCGGCCATGGCCTTGTGAATCTCGCCCTTTTCCTCAGCACCGAGCGCCGTCTTGGCCTCAAGGTTCGGAAGGGCTTCGGTAAAAAGCTTCTCGATGAAGTTGAAGGTCTCCTTCGCGGTCGAGCGCGGACGTTCCTCCTCCGCGCTCTCGGCGTAGAGCGGGAGACCGCCGAAGCAGTCGAGATCCTCAAGGTAGTAGAGTCCGGCAAGGGCGGTCAGCTGCGCCGTCCAGTTCTCCCATGTTCCGTCCGGGAAGCCGAAGCTCGCGAGATCGACGTCACGAAGGTCGTCGAGCGCCGCCCAGCACCTTGCCACGCCCACCATCCTCGACGCATAGACCTGGTAGCTCGCGCCGAAGTAAATCGGGAAGTCGTGGTAGTGCATCTTGTACTCCTCTCCCCGGGAGGCGTTCTGGCCTCCGCGAACCGGATTTATGAACTCGTCTGTGGTGAGTTCCTGAAGAGTGAACGGGCTTCCGTCCTGGGCAAAGGTCCAGCGGGCGTGGGTGAAGGAACGGTAGTAGCGCTGCCACACCGCGTCCTTCGAGTCATAGAACGTGTCCGGAGCCACCTGCTTGTAGAAGACCGGCTCTATGTCGCAGCCGGCGAGCGTCGCGAGGGACAGCAGCAGGAGCGTAAGTTTCAATATGTTGTGTTTCATGTCTGTCATAATTTATGGTGAACGCCAAATTTCATGTTCAGGCCGAAGCCCCGTCAGAATTTGAGCTGCACGCCGAGGGTCCATGTGCGCGACATCGGGTAGGCGCGTGTGTAATAGTCTATTCCGCCGTCATATCCGGTGATGTTCACCTCCGGGTCGAGTCCGGTGTAGCCGGTGAAGGTGGCGACGTTGCCGCAGGTCGCGAAGACACGCAGGCTGTCGACATATTTCGTCCACCTCTTTATGTCAAGGGTATATCCGAGGGTTATTGCGTCTATCTTGAGGAACGAACCCTCTTCGAGGTAGTAGTTGCTCATGAGCTTCTCGTCCTTGATGTGGGCGAAGGTTGAGTAGGCGTCGCGCAGGACATTGCACTCGCCGTTGCGCCGGGCTATTCCCAGACACATGGCGTAGGTGTTATAGACGTCGAAGCCGAGCCAGCCGTGCATGCTCACGCCGAGGTCGAAGTCTCTGTAGCTGAGGCTGTGGCTCCAGCCGTACATGACCTTAGGGGTGAAGTTCCCGAGGAGTTTGCGGTCGTCGGCAATCTTCGACGAGGACGGGATGGTCCTGCCGTTGCGGTCGCTGATGAGGAACTGCCCGTCCGTTGAGAATCCGGCGAACTCATAGATGTAGAACTGACCCACGACGCTCCCCTCCTCAAGGATGATGGACTTGCCAGGAGAGTTCGGCCCCGGCATCTGACCGCCGTCCCAGCGTGTGTTGCTGCCGTCCATGGTGAGGACGCGGCTGGAGGAGTGGCTTAGGTTCAGCGAAGTGCTCCACTTGAAGTCCCTTGTGCGGATGATGTCGCCACCGAGCTCGAACTCCCAGCCCTTGTTTTCCATGGAGCCGATGTTCTGCCACTGGTAGCCCCTGATGTACGGAGGCTGCGGAACCCTGACATAGAACAGCATTCCGGAAATCTTGCGCCTGAAAAGGTCGGCCTTTCCGTATATCCTGCCGTCGAGGAAGGAGAAGTCGAGTCCCACGTTCCATTCGCCCTTGGTCTCCCATCCGAGGTTGGGGTTCACATCCTCGCTGCGGCCGTAGGTATATTTCCACGTCCCGTTCGGAAGTATCCACCTGTTCTCGTCGGCGCCGATGAAGTTACCGGAATATGTCGCGCTGAAATCGTTGTTTCCGGTGACTCCGTAGCCGGCGCGTATCTTGAGGTCGTCAATCCATTTCACGTTCTCCATGAACGGCTCATTGGCTATGCTCCAGCCGGCTGAAACCGCCCAGAAATTGCCCCAGCGGTTCTTCTTTCCGAACTTGGAGGAGCCCTCGCGGCGGTAGGTCGCGGAAATCATGTAGCGGTTTTTGTACGAGTAGTTGGCCCGGGCGAAGTATGCCATGAGCTTTTCTGTGACCTCCTTGGAGGATGACATGGAGGCGAGGCCGTCGTTGAGGTAGGAGCCTTTCTCCATGTCCCAGTATTTCACGCCGTCGACGGTGAAGTTGCTGTTGGACATGCTGAAGGATTCGCCGTCGTAGCGGTTCCATGAGTATCCGAGCACGGCGTTCACCTTGTGCGCGTCGCCGAAAGTGCGGTCGTAGGAGAAATATCCCTCGGTGTTGATTCTCTCGGTCTTGGAGAATCCGAGCGTCGCCGTGCCGTTGATGCTGTTCGCTATGCTCTCGCGGTGGAACATGGACCTGTAGGTGTGAGGCTCGCTCTGGTAGTTGGAATAACCGACGCTCTGGCGGTACGACAGGCCCTCGACCGGAAGGATGTTCAGAGTGAACGAAGCCTCGGGCTTGAACCACTTGTCGGTGGAGTTGCTGTCGTAGAGGGCGGCGTCGGCGATGATGTTGTAGTCGTTTAACTCGCCTGTCCAGATGTTGTAGCCGGTGCGGGAGTTCTCGTCATACGGCGAGCGGGTCGGGTTGTTGAGCAGGGCCTGTCCGAAGTACGCGCCCTGATTGTTGCGCTTCGCCTGACGGTAATCGACGTTGGTGCGGATTTCAAACCAGCCGTCGAACATGGTGTATTTGGCGTTGAGCCTTCCGCCGAAGTCCTTGCGCCACTCTCCCGTGGCGATTCCGTCCTGCTTCTCGTAGAAGAACGACGAATAGACGGTTGCCTTCTGCGTTCCGAAGTTCACCGCGATGTTGTGCTTCTGGGAGAAGTTGCGGTGGTTTATGGCCTCGTCCCACCAGTCGGTGCGGCTGCCGTAGTCCTTGCCCACGCCGTTGGCGACATATTCCTCGGCGGAGAGGATGTCCGGCTTTCCGTAGGCCTGACGGTGAAGAAGCTCGGCACTGTAGGTGAGGTTCAGCTTGCCTTCGGTGTCGGTGCCGCTCTTGGTGGTGATGAGAATCACGCCTGCGGCCGCACGGGTTCCGTAAATCGCGCCTGCGGAAGCGTCCTTGAGCACGTCGATGGACTTGATGTCATCGGGGTTGAGAGAGCGGATGTCGCCGCCCGGGAATCCGTCGATGACGACGAGAGGCTCCTGCCCCGCGACGATTGACGCCATGCCCCTGAGCTGGAGCTTTGGAGAGGAGTTCACGCCCTTGGTCTGGCCTATCACGAGACCGCCTATCTTGCCCTGAAGCGCCGTGGTGATGTCCGCGCCGCCCACGCCCTTCATCATCTCGTCGGCGGAGATGGAGGCGATGGAGCTGGTGACTTCCTTGCGGTCGAGAGTTCCGTAGCCGATGACGACGGCCTGGTCGAGGAACTCAATCGAGTCCTTGAGCGTGACGTCGATGTTCTCGGACGAGCCGACCCTCATCTGTGCGGTGTTGTAGCCGATGCAGCTGACGGAAATCACCGGAGACTTGACACTCCGGGGAATGTCCAGGGAATATGCGCCGTCGGCGTCGGTGTTAGTTCCTGTCTGCGTGCCGCTGATGAAGACGAACGCACCCGCTACAGGCTCGCCGTGGGCATCGGTGATGTGTCCCTGAATGTGCGAGACAACCGTCGCGGCACGGGCTTCACCGTCCGCCGTCTCATGGGCGGATTCGAGGACGATGTTGCTCCCGGAGATGCTGTAGCTGATGCCCGAATCCCTGAAAATCTGGTCGAGCACGCCGCGCAGCGGCTTTGACTTGGCCTTGACCGTCACCTTTCGGGAGAGGTCGCAACTCTCGTCATAGACAAAGAGGTAGCTGGTCTGCCTCTCCACTTCGTCCATACAGCTTTTGAGCGTCGCATCCTTCCTGTCGATGGAGACGGTGACGCTCTGGGCCGCAGCGGTTCCGCAGAAGAGCAGCAGCGTGCAGAGAAGGGCGGTGAAGATTGGAATCCGCCTTCCGTGCGAGTGGTTAGTTACTGTCATTGTTTTGTTGTTTATTGAATTATAGTATTGTGCACCCGATTGAGGCGCAATGTGTGTCTGAGATTATATATATGAGAATGCTGTCCGAAACGGGCGCTATCTTATGTGCACCTGCTTGGTCTCGTAATCTATCTCGAATGAGTGACCCGTGCCGGCGAGGATTATGCGCAGGGCGTGTTCAAGGCCGTCGGCGGTGCGTATTTTTCCCCTGTTCTTGACAACCGGCTCGGAGGCCTCCGTCATTATCCTCACGTCATATATCCTCTCAAGCCTCGCCGCGAGCTTAGCGAAGGACGGGGTGTTGAGGGAGAGTATGCCCTCTATCCACAGGTAGTCGTCCGCGCTCGACATTTCCTCCGTGTGCAGGCGCCCGTCCCGGAGCTCGGCAATCTGTCCCGGCGCTAGTTCCACGCTTCCGCCCTCGCCGCTCACCCGGATCTTTCCCCGGAGAAGAGCCGTCGAGAATGTTCCAGTCTCCTTCTCGGCCAGCACGTCGAACTTGGTCCCGAGCACCTCCACATCCCCGGCGAAGGTGCCGACCACGAACGGCTGCCTGTCGTCCCTGTGGGTGACGTCGAACATGGCCTCTCCGGAAAGCGCGACGCGGCGTTCACCGCCGGCGAATGCCACCGGATACTCGAGCGTGGAGCCGCCGGCGAGCCAGACCTTGGTGCCGTCCTGAAGGGTAAGGTTCACAGTCTGTCCGGCAGGCGAGCTGAAGGCGACGGTCTGCTCCGCGAAACGGGAAATCTTCCAGGAGCTGTAGAGGTAACCGCCCCCGAAGACAAGAGCCGCGCAGGCCGCCGCAACTGCGGCATAGCGAAGCACGAGGCGGCGGACCTTCCCGCTCCCTTTCGTGCGTTTCCCCTCGGCATCCTCCCCGGCACGTCCGCCGGCCATTTCCTGTCCCGCATATTCCCCGGAGGCTCCCTGAGCTGCAGCCACAGGAGCATGAAGAACCATGGCGTTGAAGGTCTCGTCCAGCTCGTCCATTTCCTTGCGGTTCTCCTCGCTCTCGTCAAGCCAGTCAAGGATGGCCCTTTCCTGCTGCGGGGTCGTCCTGCAGAGCATATAGTCTATCAATGTGTTCTTGTCCATATATTGTTTGTATTTTCGGGCCATATTCCTTTTTTCATCAGTCGTGTACGCTCGGTACACTCTTTCTTCAAAAAGAAATCTATCCTCGAAAATACTGCACAATATCT
The DNA here is from genome assembly GCA_002440085.1 of Bacteroidales bacterium UBA6360. Taxonomy (GTDB): domain Bacteria; phylum Bacteroidota; class Bacteroidia; order Bacteroidales; family UBA932; genus Cryptobacteroides. The sequence continues at coordinate 138 of DJRM01000105.1, read as the reverse complement.
CCGAGGTACTTATATAACAAATGAAACGGGGAGGCTTACAGCCTTTTTTTGAAAAATTTTGACCGCGGCCCGAGATTGATGCCAGAGAAGGAACTCAAGTGATTGTACGCGGGTCCTGATGATGATTCTGCAAGGCTT
>DJRM01000067.1 GCA_002440085.1 Bacteroidales bacterium UBA6360 | reverse complement strand
ACGGGACTCTGCCGCACATGGCCGAATCTCATCGGCAACGAGTCGGCGCGGGGAACGGAGTATCAGGCCTTCGGCGGCACGACGCCTAAGCACGTGACGATTCTGCCGTTCACGCGCCTCAACGGAGGTCCGATGGACTACACCCCGGGCATCTTCGAAATGGACCTGAGCAAGTTCTCGAACAACGGCTCCAAGGTGAACGCGACAATCGCCAATCAGCTCGCGCTCTATCTGACGATGTATTCACCGCTCCAGATGGCCGCCGACCTGCCTGAAAACTATGCCCGCTTCATGGATGCCTTTCAATTTATAAAGGATGTCGCGGTCGACTGGTCCGAGAGCCGCTACCTGCTTGCCGAGCCGGGAGACTATGTGGTCGTGGCGAGAAAGTCCAAGGGCACCGGCCAGTGGTTCGCCGGAGGAGTCACGGACGAGAACCGCCGCGACTTCGAGGTTCCGCTCGACTTCCTTGAGAGCGGCAGAAGCTATGAGGCCACCATCTGGCAGGACGCGCCGGACGCGGACTACCGCACCAACCCGCAGGCCTACACCGTCACAAGGCGTACCGTGACCGCCGCCGACAGCCTCCACATAACTGCGGCTCCGGGAGGCGGATTCGCGATAGAGTTCTCGCTCTGATTCGCGACGGGTCGCCGCTCCGGCAGCCATTAGTCAGATTTTCACAAACCGCTTTTATCCCGCACATTCAGTCGAATTTTTCACTAATTTTGCAGGATAAAAGCTGTTTGTGAGAATGAACTATCAATCCGTTTCGGACATATTCTTCGCTGATGCCTGCCTGACCTACATTCTGGCCGGCATTTTTTGCGCGCTCGTGCGGTGGTTTCATGTCTGCGCCCCCTATTCGGGAGACGCGGCGGACTACTACTATCCGGCGAGAAAGCAGCTGACGTTCTTTTACGCCGTGTGCGTCCTCCAGTTCCCCTATGTGATTGACCCGTCGAGTGAAGCGACATGGATTTATGTCAGAATATTCGGTATTCTCTACTACCCGGTCTGCTTCGCGTTGCTGTTCAGACGCTACTTCGACCGCAAGAACATCTACGAAAGTCGGCTGGGGCTGCTGTTCACGGTCTTTCCGCTCGTCGCGCTGTGCGTGCTCTGTATTGCCTCTCTGACCGGCGGCGAATGGGTTGAGTCCCACTGGCACGCCCTGATGATTGTCGGGGGTGCGACGAGCCTGCTGCTGATGTCCTACACCGCCACGGTTTCCGTGCAGCTGAAACGCAAGATTGACAAATACCACTACGACAACTTCTCCTGCGAGCAGGATTTCCCGTACAATTTCGCGAGGAAAGTCGTGTTCTTCCCGTTCTTCTGGTTCGCGATGGCCTGGGCGGTTTTCCTTTCGGACTGCCGCTGGGTGAAGGCGGCGTCGGACATAACCATGACGGTGTGGATGGTCGTGTTCCTCATCAAGGTGCTTCATCCGCAGAGAAAGGCGCCGGAAGTCACCGGTACGCAGGAGGAAGAACCATGCGGGAACGAAGATGATGGAATATGCGAGGATTGCTCCCCACAACCGGGAAATGACGGGTTTGCCGACGAAAGCGAAAGGGAAGAAATCCACCGTGAGCTGGTCAAAATCATAGCGCGGATGTATCATGATTCCGGATTATTGAAGGCCGACGTCATAAATGAAGTCGACTACGGGAAAAAGACTCTCGCGAAGGAGTATATCGCGGAAGTGGGATTCTACAACTTCGTCAATGCCTTCCGCCTCGAACACGCGAGGCTCTACCGCGAGGCACATCCGCAGGCGACGCTCGACCATATCGCCGAAGAGTCCGGGTTCCGCGACCGCTTCGCGCTGAACTACGCCAAAAACAAGATTACTTTCGACTACACACAACTCATCGGGGACTTCCGTCCTGACATCCGGTAACAGGACTGTTGGAGCAGACATCATAGCCCGCAAAAGCACAAAATTCACAAAAATCGTCATTCTCCGTCCCCATTTTCACAAACACAACCCGATGTTCACCAGTCTCTGCCGTTTTAATATTTAGCTTTGCGGCCGAATTTAAAAATAAGCGACAGAATGATGAAAACAACCCATTGTTTCATGACTATGATGCTCGGCGCGCTTGCCATTGCGTCCTGCACAAAGAATGTAAAGATTGACGAGACACCTGCCGAACCGAGACCGGCGAAACTTTGTCTGACGGTAGTCCTTGCGGACGAGTTCAATGCGATTCCGGGAACTGAGGCCAATCCGGTCAACGAAATCACGATCAACGGGATAGGCGACGCGCCTGTGCTCCCGACAGAAATCGACTACAAGGCCGGAGAAATCAGGAAGAGCCCTGCGGTTGCGGAATATGAATGTCAGTTCGCCCCGCAGGAAACCGCAGCCGGCAAGTTCGGCGTGAATATGGAAATCAGCGGAACGCCATACCAATGGAGCGCAGTTGGGTCGGTAAAGTTTGAGGGCGACCGCAGATACTCCGTAATGCTGACAATTGCAGCGGACAGGAATGTGACAGCATCGGAGGTTTTCGAGAGCGATTGGGACACGAGACATGAGTTTGAGATTGAGATGTCTCCTATGGACGCCGATGTCTGGGACGGGTCAATCGCAAAGACAATTAAAGGAAGCGGGACCGAAGAAGACCCGTTCTTAATTACATCTGGAGCGGAGCTGGCATACATTGCACAGGAAACTAACTCCAGAGTATCCGGAACATTCTCGAAAAGAAACTATTACAAACTTATGCGGAATATTGACCTTGCCAACAAGAAGTGGACTCCGATAGGTTATTTTGAGCCCGAGGCGGATGGTACCGGTACTGGGACAGCGGGATGCGGAATTTTCGATGGAAACGGGAAGACCATCATGAACCTCAAGGTTGATCAGACGGGCAAACTTCGGAGTGCCGGGCTGTTCGGGAACAACAGCGGGGGTTCTTTCAGAAATCTGACAATCTGCAATGCTGACATTGTGTCTGACTGCTATGCAGGCATTCTTTGCGGAAGCATTACAAACGACCCGACTATAGAAAACTGCCATGTAAGCGGAATGGTGAAAATCACGGACGCTGCCAGAGGGCGCGCGGGAGGAATGGTTGGAGACGCATCATATCTGACTGCAAAGAACTGTTCTGCCAATGTGACAATAAACGGAACGGGATATACCGGAGGATTTGTCGGAAACGCCTTTTCCTGCAGCTTTGAAAACTGCACTGTCAAAGGAAAGACTGACGGTGCCTGGAGTGTCGGCGGATTTGCCGGAGTGTTATTCTACAATTCCACCGCAAAGAACTGCATTGCCGATGTGGATGTGACCGCCTACGACTGGAATTGCGGAGGGTTTGTCGGATGGTTAGAAGGAGAGAAGACAACAATCTCAGACTGCAAGTCTTATGGCAAGGTTCATTCTACAGTCTCAGGATTTGCGCACCATTGCGGCGGATTTATTGGCGGTGCATATAACGATGTCAACGTGTCAAAGTGCTCTTGCTACACCGAAGTAACCATTGACACGCCAAGTGAGACCTCAAATGGGGGCGCATTCTTAGGATATGATAAAGGCAATGTCAAAACAACTGAATGCCATTACAGCCAGGCTCATAACCCACAGAAACTTGAGGCCATCGGAGTGACGGAAGAGGGTGCCAAGTCCACCCACGACATCACGGCAGAATAAGAAGCTGTTTTAATTTT
>DJRM01000111.1:4392-4516 GCA_002440085.1 Bacteroidales bacterium UBA6360 | reverse complement strand
GACAGCCACGGAATCATCCTCCGGCGCTACTTCAGCCTCACCGCCGCTAACAAATAAAAAAAACAGAGAAGCTTTCAGAAGATGTTTGAATTTTTTGTTCAGTTGAGATGTATTTTTGAGCCAG
>DJRM01000111.1:0-4382 GCA_002440085.1 Bacteroidales bacterium UBA6360 | reverse complement strand
GTATTTTTGAGTCAGATTTTTCGCTTCGCGCCACTTTTCTGCGTTCGGCATAGCTCAAGCGAGCGGAGAAAAGTGGCATATGAAATACGAACACATAAAAATAAATGTGATAAAAATTAAAACAGCTTCTCAAATGCCACTGCCGCTTTTGAAGGTTTTTAACGACATTGCCGCCGCATTTTTCAACGATATCAGGTCAAATGTAGCGCAAAAATTCAAGAATGCGGCAAAAATTGACTATATTTGACGCTCCTTACGCTAAAACGCAGAAAAACATGGCAAAAAAGGCTAAAGAAAGCGGCAAGACAGGCAAGAGAATGACGAAGACAGACAAAATTCAGTCGTCACTCCGCCCGGCTGCTCCGGCAAGGAAGCATCGGCAGGTCATCTACCTGAACGACTCCGAACTCGCCGCCATACGCCTCTACAGCACGAAGTTCAAGGTCCGCTCCCGCTCCGCCCTCATCCGCGAATCCGTCATGCTCCGCGTCCTCAGCGTCCTCGACGAAAACCAGCCGACGTTATTCTGACGAAATATTTTGCAATCACAATATTATTTAATACTTTTGTATCGGATTATGTTCAGAATTTGAGAGGTACTCTCCAAGGCTGATTCTTAAGAGCATTCGTTGCGAAAGCGAATGCTCTATTTGTTAAGAAAACAATGCGGATGACGTACTCTTGGAAACCGCTCCCGGCTCGCAAGTACATCAAATTTTTTATTCTTAATGAAGAATAACATAATCCAAATTTTCATAAGCCTTGGCGAGCGCCTTTGCACAGAGTGCATGGAGGTCTCCGGAAGACCGATTTTTGTAAGAGGCCACTTTAGAGTGGTCAAGGGCAAAAAGGTCTATGTCAAAGCGCATTACCGCAAACGGTAATTGAGGCTTTGAGTCTCGTTTCCATCCGCATAGGAGCTGCCAGACCGGACAGCTCCTTTACTTATGCTTTCTGCTGTCAGTAATAAACTTGACAAGGGCGGCGGCGAGGAGAAGGAGGAAGGTGAAGGTGCAGAGGCGGCCGGTTATGTCGCCGTGGGTGACGAAGAAGGTGAGGTCGTCGCTCAGAGGAAGTTGAAAACGGAGGGTGGCCGGCTGCCACCACGGCCCCTGCTCCACTATGCGGCCACGGCTGTCGATAAGGCCGGAAATTCCGGTGTTGCCGCAACGGGCGATGGCGCGGCGGGTCTCTATGGCGCGGAGAGACGCATAGCTCAGATGCTGACGGTAGCCCGGAGTATCGCCCCACCATGCGTCGTTCGTTATGACAGTAAGGGCACGCGCCCCCTTGAGCACATACCCCCTGCAATAATCCCCATAGACGGATTCGTAGCAGACCGCGCACCCCAGAGGAATGTCGTGGACGATTCCGCTGCGGTCGGCGGCGCGGAAATGCAGAAGCGAAATCTCGTCCTGTCCTATGCAGCGCCCCATCACGCCGCCGAGCTCCCGGTCAATCGGGTCAAAGACAACAGGATAGGGAAGCTTCTCCACCGCGACTACCAATTTCGTCTTGTGAAAAATCTCGTCGCGGCCGCTGCCGTCAATCATCAGCGCGGAATTATGCGACTCGTACCAAAGGCCGTCGGCAATCTGCCGTGAGGTCAGCGAGGGACGCACGGCTGACTCGATGCGGGTGTAGGTCGATGCTCCGAGCAGCATATTCACTCCGGGATAGCCTCCCAGCAGGGACTTGAAGCGGTTAAGAGTCGGACTCGCGCCGAGGAAGTTCGTCGTCACGTCCGAGGTGAATGTCTCAGGAGCAAGAACGAGAAGACCCGGCTCGGAAGCGCTCCCGCACCAAGTCGAATCCCGCTCAAGAGAACGCCTGTAGTCAATCAGCTCCGGTTTTATAAGTTCCTCCAGCAGGTCATTCTGCTGGGTTTGCGTCATCGCCTCGAACTTATGGTAGGGGTCGATGTTAGGCTGCGCGACCAGCACGTCGATGGTTTCGGACGGCTCGCAGGCGGGAGAGAACCACTTGCAGAGCGACCATGTCACAGGCGCGAAAAAAAGGAAGACGAGCGATGCAGAATAAACAATCCGCGCCTTCGGGGAAAAGCCTTGCCAGCTTCCGTCAGCCAGCCGGCGACCGAACCATTCGCCGTCGAAAAGCCAGACCAGAAGCCCGAAGACTCCGAGGTTGCAGGCCCATACCCAGAGTGAGCCGCCGAGAGTTCCGGTGACGTCGTACCACTGGACCAGCGCCGGCGTCCTCGCAAAAGCGTTTCCGAGAACGAGCCACGGCCAGGAAATGTCCCAGCCGAAATATGCCTTTTCCCAAGCTATCCACGCGACAGCGAGGAAAATGTAGGGAAGCACGCCGCGGAAGCCCCTGCGCGAACCCCGAAACAGCAGGAAAACGACCAGCATCTGAAGCGAGTTCAGCAGCACTGCGGCGATTCCACCGCCCACGGTCGCGTTGCACACCCAGAAAGTCGTGAAGGCGTTCCAGAGCACAAATGCGGCATAGAGATAAAGCCAGACATGACGGCGCCCCGTCAGCGTCAGCAGTCTCTCCGCGCATAGAAGCGGCACGAATCCCACAAGCGCCATCCAGCTGCAATGCGGCAGCAGAAAAGGCATGGACATCATCACGGAGAACAGGAAAATCAGTCCCCATATCATCAGCGTTTCACGCGAAATCTTCAGTTTCATATACCCGTCAATGTTTTGGCTCACTCCTGTCTCGGACAGAATGTCCGCCGTGCATGGTGAGACGACGCAAAGTTATAAATAAAATTGCTATCTTTGCACGATTATGCGATGCCTGGCAGGATAAAAATATTTTCGGAAAGACGGTGTCTGCATAACTCCGGCAATGCAAATATAATAGGAAAAACATGCAACTGGATCTTCAGCTGTTGAACATAATTAAGGGATTCTGCATCGGACTGTGCTCCTCGGCTCCAATCGGGCCGATTGCCGTCTATGTCATCCAGCAGAGCCTCAGCAAGGGGCACAAGGCAGGATTCATCACCGGTCTCGGCGCGTCAATCGTCGACACTGTCTTTGCCTGCATCTCCATCTTCGCCCTCGCCTACGCGCAGGAGTTCATGGACAGGCACAGCGAGCTGCTGCTCGTGGTCGGCGGAGTCACCGTCGCGATTATAGGAGTGATTATGATTTTCACCAATCCGATTGAACGGGAAGCACGCCTGAGCAAGGGCAACGAACGCATAACCAAGCTGACGAGCAAGAACAACCGCGTGACTGTCAACGATTTCATCAAGGCGCTGCTGATGGGGCTCGCGAATCCCGGAGGAATACTCGTGCTCTTCGCCCTGTTCACGGCATTCGGAATCGACACCACCGACAGCCAGGACTGGACCGCCGCGCCGACGATTCTTGCCGTTTCCGCAGGAACAATTTTCTACTGGTTCTTCTTCAGCTGGGGTGTCAGCCATTTCAGGAAATATGTGAAGATGCGCACGCTGATCTGGATAACCCGCATCACAGGCGCCGTCATCGCGATTCTCGGCCTGGCGCTGCTGAGCGAGGGGCTTTTCAGGGTGATATTTCAAGGAGCGAAGCTCTTCTGACGGACGAAAAGGGACAGACGAAACTCGCCGGGAAAAGATACTAAGGAACATTTGATATTATGGGCAAGATAAAGTCGTTTTTTGGAAACTGGATAGTAAAGAACCTGCTTGGAGCGGCTGTGGTGCTCGCCGTGCTCGTCGGCGGGGCGGCGATAGGACTGAACCTGATTACAGGGCACAAGAAGGAGCTCACGGTGCCGGACCTCACTGCAATGAAGGTCAAGGACGCGGAGTTCGAGGCGCATCAGGCTGGAATGAGGACGGAGGTGGTCGATTCCGTCTATGTAAAGAGACTCGGGAGGGGATATGTCTATAAGCAGAATCCCGCACCGGGGGCAAAGGTCAAGAAAGGACGCCGCATCGCGCTGACAATCAACGCAGTGACCCCGAAGAAAGTCAGTATGCCCAACCTCGTGGGCTACTCGATGAGGCAGGCCAAGGCCGAACTCGGGACTCGGGGGCTTCTCCTCGGGAAACTCATGTATGTCAGCGACATTGCCACGAACAATGTGCTCCGGCAGATGCACGGAAACATGGAGATAGAGCCAGGTACGCCGATTGAGAGCGAGTCGGTAATCGACCTCGTCGTAGGACTCAATTCCGACGACAACATGACGAGCGTTCCGGATGTCCGCGGACTGAAGATGATGAGCGCCATGGACATGATTCAGGAGAACTCACTCAATGTCAGGAAAGTCGTCTATGACAAGACCGTCCAGACCTACGAGGACAGCACTAAGGCCTTTGTCTGGAAGATGGCTCCGGAACCGTCGGAACAGCCGCTGCCCATGGGAAGCGACGTCTCCATATATCTCACGACCGACCTCGCGAAGAAGCC
>DJRM01000123.1 GCA_002440085.1 Bacteroidales bacterium UBA6360 | reverse complement strand
CTAATTTTTCGACAACTATTTTTATCAAAATCGACACTTTTTTAAGGCTTTTGCTATGCCTGCCTTCCGTTGACCCAGAAAGTCAGCGCCGGCAGATGTGATACGACGTAAAGTATTGAATATTAAATATTAAACTAAAATATTGTTAATTTTTAACGAAGTATTGACTTTGATTCTCCGGAAATTATTTTCTTTTCACCATCGGGTTCCGTCTCACTGTCAATGACATCCGGCTTATCCGGCGCCACAGGAACTTTCTTCTTTTTCGACACGCCGGACTTGATTTCCTCGAATCCCTCACCGAATACGCTCGCCGCGTTCGACACCGACACGAAGGCTCTGTCATCCAATTCCTTGACAAGATTCACGACTGACTGATAATTGCTCTTGCGGACAATCACCATGAGAACCTTGCTTTCCTCGCCGGAATACCAGCCCACAGAATTGAGCGCTGTCACTCCCCTGTCCATCGCTATCAGCCTGTCGGCTATTTCCTTATACTTTTTCGAGAATATGAGCACCTGCACCGTGGATTTCGGACCGAGGGTGAAATAGTCGACGCCAAAGGAGAAGGCGATCATCGCGAGATAGCCGTAGAGCACATCCGTAATGCCCATATCAGGAAGGAACACCACAGTGAAGATGATGAGCAGGTCGGCACAGAGGTAGACCTTTCCGAGTGAAACAGGCCAGAACTTGTTGATGCACACCGCTATTATGTCGGTTCCTCCCGTGCTGCCGCCCTTATTGAGGACGAAGCTGATGCCGAACGCCTCGATGAATCCTCCCAGAAGTGCAGCGAACATCTTTTCGTCAAGGACAACGGTCAGCCACGGGTCGAAGTTCGGAAGGATGTAGAGGAAGAGGGACGAGAGGAGATATGCATATATCGTCCTGAACCCGAACCCCTTGCCGATGATGATGGTCCCTATGATGATGAGAACTGTGTTTATGACAAAGAACGAATATGACATCGGGAGTCCCGTGGCGTACTGAAGAATCGCACAGGCACCGGTCAGCCCGCCGCTCGCGATGTGGTTAGGCAACAGTACGGAAGTCCATGCCATGCAGTAGATGAGCGTGCCGAAACTCAGCACGAGATAGTCCCAGAGGACGTTCAGAACCTTTTTCCTTTCCATCTGGACGGAATGTTTACCTTACCACAACGTTGACAATCTTGCCGGGGACAACAATCATCTTGAGAATGCTGCCGGCTCCGACATATTTCGCTGTCAGCTCATTTGCACGGACAGTCGCCTCAACCTCCTCCTTAGGCATGGCCTTAGGGAGGTCAAGCGTGAAGCGGGTCTTTCCGTTGAATGAGATGGCGTATGTGCAGTTGCTCTCGAGAGTGAGCGACTCGTCATACTTTGGCCACGGAGCCCAGGTGATGGTGTCGATGTGCCCGGATGCCCTCCAGAGTTCCTCCGCGATGTGAGGAGCGAACGGGCTGAGGAGAATCACGAGCGGCTCAAGTACCTCACGCTTGCTGCAGCCGAGTTCGGTGAGTTCGTTGACTGCAATCATGAATGCCGAGATTGCGGTGTTATAGGAGAATGTCTCAATGTCGGAAGTGACCTTGCCTATGAGCTTGTGGAGGGTCTTGAGTTCCGCCGGTGTGGCCTTTTCATCAGTGAGAACAAGTCCGTCACGGTCGTAGAAAAGTCTCCATACCTTCCTGAGGAAGCGGTGGACGCCGTCTATTCCCTTGGTGTCCCACGGCTTGCTCTGCTCCAGCGGGCCGAGGAACATCTCGTAGAGACGCAGTGTGTCGGCTCCGTAGGTGTCGCAGACTGTGTCCGGGTTGACGACGTTGAACATTGACTTGCTCATCTTCTCGATGGCCCATCCGCAGATGTATTCACCGTTTTCGAGGATGAACTCGGCGTTCGCGAAGTCCGGCATCCAGCGTCTGAACGCCTCGGTGTCGAGACGGTCGTTGTTCACGATGTTTACGTCAACGTGGATTTCCGTAGTCTCGTATTTGTCTTTCAGTCCGTAAGATACGAACGTATTCGTGCCGATGATTCTGTAGACGAAGTTCGAGCGACCCTGAATCATTCCCTGGTTGATGAGCTTGCGGAACGGTTCCTTCTCGCAGACATAGCCGAGGTCGTAAAGGAACTTGTTCCAGAAACGCGAATAAATCAGGTGACCGGTGGCGTGTTCCGTTCCACCGATGTAGAGGTCGACATTGCGCCAGTATTCGTCAGCCTCGCGGCTTACGAGCGCATTGGGGTTGTGCGGATCCATATAGCGCAGATAGTAGGCGCTGCTGCCCGCGAATCCCGGCATCGTGCTGGTTTCGAGAGGGTTGCCCTCATAGTTCCAGTCCTTTGCACGAGCAAGCGGCGGCTCTCCCGTCTCGGTCGGAAGGTACTTGTCAATCTCCGGAAGGCGGAGCGGAAGCCTGTCTTCCGGGAGCGGGGTCGCGATGCCGTCCTTGTAGCAAATCGGGAAAGGCTCGCCCCAATAGCGCTGGCGCGAGAAAATGGCGTCGCGCAGACGGTAGTTTATCTTCCTGTGGCCTAGTCCATGGCTCTCCACATAGTCAATCGCGGCCGGTATGGCTTCCTTTACCGTCTTGCCGTTGAGGAAACCGGAGTTGCACATGATTCCCTCCTTGGCGTCGAAGCTGCTCTCGCTGACGTCGCAGCCCTCGATGAGCGGGATTATCGGAAGGTTGAATGCCTTTGCAAAAGCGTAGTCGCGGCTGTCATGAGCAGGGACTGCCATAATCGCACCCGTGCCATAGCCCGCGAGCACATATTCTGAAATCCACACAGGCACCTTCTCTCCCGTGAGCGGATTCACCGCGTATGAGCCCGAGAACACTCCCGCGACCGTTTTGGTCTGAGAAATGCGCTCGCGCTCCGTCTTCTTGCGGGCCTGCGCGAGATATGCCTCAACCTCGGCCTTTCTGTCTGCTGCGGTGAGTTTCTCCACCCAGTCGCTCTCCGGAGCGAGCACGAGGAAAGTGACGCCGAAGACCGTGTCCGCACGGGTAGTGAAAATCGTCACGTCGTATTCATTGTCGCCGTTATAAGTCTTGAATACCATCTCGCATCCCTGGCTCCTGCCAATCCAGTTGCGCTGCATATCTTTCAGAGAGTCAGTCCAGTCGAGGGTCTCAAGGTCGTCAAGAAGCCTCCCCGCATACGCCGAAACCCTGAGCTGCCACTGAGTCATCTTCTTCTGCTCCACAGGATGTCCTCCACGTACGGAGTATCCCTCCTTGACCTCGTCGTTGGCGAGGACAGTCCCGAGCTTCGGGCACCAGTTCACTGACGTCTCTCCCTGATAGGCAATGCGGTAATTCATCAGAACCGCAGACTTCTGCCTTTCGTCGAATGCATTCCACTGCTCCGCCGTGAAAGGTTCATGCTCGGAGCATGCTGCGTTGACGCCTTCACTCCCCCCGGCAGCAAAGGCGGCTTCAAGCTCCTCTATCGGACGAGCCTTCTGAAGGTCGTTGTCATACCAGCTGCCGAACATCTTGAGAAATGCCCACTGCGTCCATTTGTAATATTCAGGATCACAGGTGCGGATTTCGCGGGACCAGTCGTAGGAGAAGCCAATGCGGTCGAGCTGCTCGCGATAACGCGCAATGTTCTTTTCCGTCGTCTCCTCCGGGTGCTTCCCGGTCTGGATGGCATACTGCTCTGCAGGCAGGCCGAACGCGTCGTAGCCCATAGGGTGAAGGACATTGAATCCGCGCAGACGCTTGTAACGGCTGAAAATGTCGCTCGCGATGTAGCCGAGCGGATGTCCGACATGAAGTCCCGCACCGGAAGGATATGGGAACATGTCAAGGACATAGTATTTCGGTTTCGTAGGATCCGCCTGAGCCTGGAACGTGTGATTTTCAGCCCAGTAGGCCTGCCAACGAGCTTCAATCTCTCTGAAATTGTAATCTGCCATATGTTTTATTATCTTTTAATATTCATTCAATTCAAGTTTCTCAAGTACCGGGAGAGAAGTATTTTTTTTGCAAGCGCAGTGGATGCACCGCCGTCACTTCACCCTTATATTGTTCACTCCAAATCCGCCCCGACCGCTCTTCTCAAGCCGGAATTCAACAGGAAGAGTCATCGAACTGCGGACCTTGTTGCCGTCCACACGCCCCGGTTTCCATTTCGGAGAGGCGGAAATGACCTTTACTGCCTCCGCGTCAAGTTCTTCGCTGACGGAGCGCGAGACCTTCACGTCCGTAACCTGCCCGTCCTTCCCGATGATGAAATCAACCATCACAGTGCCCTGTATGCCGTTGCGAACAGCCGCTGCAGGATATTTCAGGTACTGGTACACCCACTTGGACAGGAACTGCCGAGGATCCGCGCTGCCGAGGAAAGTCGGGCGCCGGTCGCACTCGTAGTATGGAATCACACCGTCATAGTCCGCACCGTTCCTCTTTGGAGCCGTCACTTTCTCGTAGAAAGACGGACGTATGCCGGTGTTGGCGATAGTCATCGAGAAATCGTAGAGATATTCGAGTATCCGCTCCATTGACGGATAGTCGATTATGGCCTCCGTGTCGCGTTCCGTGCCATGCTCGGGATATTTGCCGGTCGTGAAGCACACGGACGGTATCTCCTTGGCATAGAATGCCCTGTGATCCGAAGGATATGTTTCTATGGCAGTGATTTCCGGCCTTATCGGAAGAAGGTCGCCCTCAAGACTGCGAAGGAGCGTGTTCATGTCCGCGTTTGAAGCCGTGTAGGCATAGAATCCGTTGTTTCCGCAGCCCAGGCAGTCGAGATTTATCATCGCGTCGATGTTCGCCGTCTCGGAGAATGCCCTGTTCAGGAAATACCATGCTCCGGCGTATGTTTTCGTCGATGCCCCGAAGGCGATGAAAATGACGGAACGCTTCAGCGAAAAGGCGTTATTCGACAGCATCCCGGCAAGCTCAAGCATCATGGCGAGGCCTGAGGCGTTGCCGTTCGCCCCGTAATAGATACGTTCCACCGTGTTGCCGTCGACGGTGTAGGTGTCGGAGCCAAGGTTGTCGAGACGTGCACCTATTATAATATAATGGTCACGGAGCTTGGGGTCGCCGCCCTGAATGTAGCCTATCACGTTGCGCGAAGTAAGCGTGTCTCCGCTTTCCGTCGTGACCCCGAAAGTGTTGCCGGCAGAAAGGTCAAGGATTTCGACTCCTTTGGAAGAGAGTGCCTTGGTCACATATTCCGCGGCCGCCTTCTCCCCGTCGGAACCAGGTGCACGACCCTCTGTGTCTGCGGAACTGAGCGAGCGGATGTGGTGGCGCAGCGCGGCCGTGGTCTCGCTGTCGTAGAGTTCCTCGTATGAGCCCGATTCAGTCCGGTACTGGGCAAACGACTGCACGGAGCCGAGCAGCAGCACAAGCATGACAGCCGCCGCAAGTCTCAATGGTTTAGGAAGGAAACTCCAAGACCCCGCCGGCACCGGCCTTTCAGTTATTGCAGAGTATCCACGCATCTTTCGGGCAGAATTTTTCGGATTTGACTTTCTCGTATGCGGCGACGGCATCCGCAATCTTTGTCCTCGGCTCCACGGCCACGGCCGCCATTCCGTTGCTGAAACGCAGCACAGATGCGGAATATCCGGAGTCCCTCACATTCGCCGCCATTCTCTCCGCATTCGCGACGGACTTGAACGAGCCGACAACAATGCTGTATCCCGCACACATGTCGCCATACACCGTTCCGATTTCCGATACCGGGATGAGCTTTACTCCCGAAGCTTCAAGTCTCGACAGGGCTGTGACAGAATCCGCAGCCGCTTTTTCGATGACGCGCAGTGAATCCCGACGAACCTGCTCACGAGCCGCAGCCTCCGCCTTTACAGCTTCTATGGCGGCACGTTTTTCATTTATCTCCGCACTTGTCGGTCTGCCGGCAAGCCCACGGAAAAAGTCACAGCCGCAGGCAAGGAGAGCAAAGACAGTCAAGGCAAACAAGGCAGTTCTTTTCATATTCATCAACTTTTCAGCATGGCTTCGATAACATTTCGGCACAGTTTTGCGTATCACCGAATGACACAATCGAAGCAATCTGCAAATTTAGGATAAAAATCCATATATTTGCAGCCTGTTTGGAACAGAGTGTTTCAAAAAAAAGAAAAATATACATCGTAAAACGAAAAACATTAAGGATATATGAACTTCTTCGGGAAGATTGGACATTTCTTCAAGGACATTGTGGATCTGTCGGGACACATGGACACGGCCGCGGCCGAGCAGTCCATAAGGTCGAACATCTACTTCAAGGGCCCTAACGCATGGATTCTCGCGTTCTCGATAATCATCGCGTCCATAGGACTCAACACCAACTCGATTCCGGTCATTATCGGAGCGATGCTCATATCCCCGCTGATGGGACCTATCTTCGGGATAGGTCTCTCATTGGGTATCAACGACATAAAGCTGTTCAGAGACTCCGGCAAGAACCTGCTGACCATGATGGGAATCGCGCTCGTGGCCTCGTGTCTCTACTTTCTCATCACCCCGCTGAACCTCAGCAACCCTACCGAGCTTCTGGCGAGGACCAACCCGACGATTTATGACGTTCTCATAGCCCTGTTCGGCGGAAGCGCTGGAATCTTCGAACAGTGCCGCAAGGAGAAGGGCACCGTATTCTCCGGAGTGGCCATCGCGACAGCCCTCATGCCGCCTATGTGCACCGCCGGTTATGGGCTCGCAAACGGCAACATGGGCTATTTCTTCGGAGCCCTCTACCTCTTCTTCATCAACTGCGTGTTCATCGCCCTCGCCACCTACCTCGCGGCCAAGGTTCTCGGCTTCAACGTAATGAAGTTCAGCGACAGCAAGACGGAGAGGCGGACAAAATGGCTGATCGCGGTGGTGATGGTCATCTTCATCGTCCCGAGCATCTGGTCGGCAGTGGTTCTCATCAAGAACAACAACTTCGAGGACAAGGCTATAGGCTTCGTGCAGCAGAACAAGTCGCTCGGCAATTCCATAATCTATGATTACAAGATAAGCCATGAGGACGGAGGCAAGGTAGAGCTGTTTGTCACAGGAGAGGAACTCTCTGCCGTCGAGCGCAACAACCTCTACGAGCTCGCGAAGGCTGCCGGTCTCAGGCAGGAGCAGGTGGTCATCAACGAGCACACGAACGGGCAGAGCAAGGTCGAGAAAGAGCTGATTCAGGGAATATATGCACGGACAGATAGTGAAATCAACCGCAGGGACGATGAAATCAAGAGGCTTGAAGCGGAAATTGAACTCATCAAAAAGAACGAGATTCCGTACGCTCAGGTTACGCGCGAGGCCATCAATTCCTGGCCGGAGATTACGGAGCTGAGCATAGGCGACGGCGCAGGAGTGACTGCGGACAGCCTACATGTGGACAGGAGGATTATTGTCGTAGCCAAGACCAATAAGGCAATGACGTCCGTGGAGAAGGAGAAGTTCACTAAATGGTTGGGCATCAGGCTGAACAACGACAGCATCGAATTCATCGAGGACGCTTCGGCGGCAGTCCGGGCATCAAAGGGCACAAGGAAGAGCCACAGGTAATAGGATTTTGTTCAGTCATTTTGAGATGTATTTGAGTCTGGCTTTGCTGTTTTGAGAGGAGCAGAATTGGGAAATATGGTTCAAAAGACAGAATGTCCGCAACGAACCGGCCATGAGCGAAGATGAGATGCAGAAGACATTGACCTTCATACTGTTCAGTTACCTGTCGCTGTTCGTCGGCAACGTAGTCCGAGAGCCTGCCCCGTCGCCGCCGGTCCGGAGGCTCGATTGCCCTGACACCGCCACGGTGTGCATACTCGGGGACATGATGATGCACTCGGCGCAGATTTCCGAGGGAGGCTGGAGGGAAAGCCTGAGACTGATCCGTCCGCTTCTCGAAGATGCGACGGTCAGCATAGCGAACATGGAATTCACCCTCGCCGGCAAACCCTACAGCGGCTACCCCTGCTTCAGTGCTCCGGAGGACTACGCGCTTACGGCGGCAGACTGCGGCATTGACGTGTTTCTGACTGCCAACAACCACATCACGGACAAGGGAGCGGCCGGACTTGAGCGCACGCTCCGTTTCTACGACCGCCTCCACGACTCCCTCGGCATTTTCCACACCGGATGCGACTCCCTCTCGGCACCGCTATTCGTACGGGCAAACAACATCCGGCTCGGCATCGTGAACGCGACCTACGGGACAAACAGCGGAATCAGGGGCACCCCGGTAAATTGGCTCGGTGACACGGAGAGGCTCCGCGATGCGGTTGCAGCTTCTGCCGCCGCCTCAGACTTCACCATCGTCCTCCCACATTGGGGCGAGGAGTATCAGGCGAGGCACAATGCCTCCCAGGAGAGTACGGCACGGTTTCTCGCCGAAGCCGGAGCTGACATCATCATCGGGGCGCATCCGCATGTGGTTCAGGACACTGCGTCGGTTTTCGGAGTCCCCGTCCTCTACTCGCTCGGCAACGCCCTCTCCAACATGAGCGCCCGCAACACGCAGCTGGAACTGATGGCCCGTCTGACGCTCGTCCGCGACCACAGCGGCACCCATCTCATCTCCACAGGACTCATCTGGCTCTGGTGTTCCCGCCCGGGCGGCTTCGACTCCCGCTACACCGTCATTCCCGTTGCCGATTACGCCGACCGCCGCGACCTCTGGCTCAACCCCACCGACCATGACAGGATGCTCGCCACTTGGAAAAGATTGAATTTCTGCAAATAAATCGTTATTTTTGCGGTATATGAAAAAGACGATTACACTTGAGGCGATTGACCCTATTGAGATTTACGGGCCGGCTAACAGGCTTCTGGAGGCGCTTTGCGCTTATTTCCCGAAGCTGAAGGTGGTGGCCCGGGGAAATGAGCTGCTTTTAGACGGGACACAGGACGACATCATCGTGTTCAACGAAAAAATAAGCAGGCTGATTGAGAAGCGGATGCACAAGCGGACGCTCTCGACCTACGACGTGGAGGAACTTTTCGAGGGCGAAAACGCCGCGGAGGAATTCACGATGCACTCGGACGCGCCGATTGTGTTCGGAAACGACGGGAAGCCGATTAAGGCGCGGAACGCCACGCAGGAGAAGATGGTTAAGGCATATTTCGAGAACGACCTCATCTTTGCCGTGGGGCCGGCCGGAACAGGAAAGACATATGTCGCCATCGCGCTGGCCGTGAGGGCGCTGAAGAATAGGGAGGTCAAAAGGATTATACTCACTCGACCAGCAGTGGAGGCCGGGGAAAGGCTCGGATTTCTGCCGGGAGACCTCAAGGACAAGCTTGATCCATATCTCCAGCCGCTCTACGACGCACTCGGGGACATGATTCCGCCGAAGAAGCTTCAGGAATTCATAGCCGACGGGACGATTCAGATTGCACCGCTCGCCTATATGCGCGGACGCACCCTCGACCGCGCCTGCGTGATTCTCGACGAGGCGCAGAACACCAACCTCGGCCAGCTCAAGATGTTCCTCACCAGAATGGGCCGGGACGCGAAGTTCATCGTCACCGGCGACGCCTCTCAGGTCGACCTGCCGAACAAGTCCGACAGCGGCCTGCTGCGCGGAATGAAACTCGTGGAGGGAATCAAGGGAATCTCCTGCATCACCTTCACCAATGCCGACATTGTGCGGCATCCTTTAGTCACCAAAATCGTCAAGGCGTTCGACGGCGAATAGCGGCGAATCTGCTGCGTTACGCCGTGTTGCCAAAATCCTCACAACCTCAAGGTTGCTCCGGTATTTGACAGCACGGCAAGCCTTGCATCTTCACCACTCTTCGCCGTCTCACCAAAGCAACTTTTGGGGCTGATACGCCTCAAACGACCAAACGAAACCACCTCAAATGACCAAACAAAATCGCCTCAAATGACCAAAGACGAAAACCCCTGAACCGGGGCAACCTTGGCGGTTGGGAAGGTTCAGGGGCTTGCGTGTAATGAAGCAGTCCGCTTATTTAGCGGCTTTTACTGCTGACTGTTCTTTACGATTTCGTCGTACTTCTTGTAGGCGGCCTCGTATTCAGGCCCCTGGGAGACGAAACGGTAGTAGATGTTCTTGAGGTAGAGGGCGACGTTGTTCTTGATGCTCTCGTCCTTTGATATTGCGTATGCCTTCTCAAACGGGTCGATGGCATCCTTGAGGCACTGCTCGAACTGGGAGACGAGTTCCTCATACTTCTTGTCGTCCATCTCGTTTGAGGCTTTCTCGGAAAGGGCGACAGCGTCGTTGTAGTACATGATGCCGGCACCTATGTAGCCATACTCGTAGTCCGGGTTGATTTCGGCGCACTTGTAGTAGGACTCCTTGGCGGAAACCTTGTCGCCGAGCTCGTTGTAGATGTTGCCCTTCACGTAGTAGAGGGAGGCGTTGTTAGGCTCGTTCTGGATAGCCGCATCGATGAGGGTGAAGAGTTTGTTCGGATCTTCCTTGTTCTCGATGTAGAAGTTGATGAGAGAGATGAGAATGCTCTGGCTGTCGGGGAACTGCTGGAATCCGGCCTCAAGAACCTCACGTGCGGCATCCTTTTCTCCGAGCTTGTTGTAGATGTCGTGAAGCTTCGCGAACACCTCACCGCCCTCATAGTAGTAGCCGTTTTCAAGGCAGGTCTTGAAGAAACCCTTTGCACGCTGATACTCTGCAACTGCAGCGAGAGAGTCCGTGGCAGCAAGCTGGTTGGCGTATGCCCATGACGTGAAGCCCGCATTGTAGACGGCCGTGGTGTCCAGACGGTTTGAAGGGGCGGTGCCTGCTGCCTTTGCGGCATTCTCGAAATCGGCACTGGCCTCCTTGAGGTTGCCGAGAGTGTAGGCGTTCATTCCGTCGTTGAGGTACTTCGCCGCAATGTCGTCAAGAGCCGCGACAATCGGCTTGGTCTTCTTGCCGGCAACATCAAGTTCCCCGGCCCTTGTGTAAGCCTTGAGAGCGCTTGCAAGAGCGTCATCATAGACAGGCTTGGTGACATTTATGAGAACGAGCTGTCCGTTCTGGTTGAAATAGAGGTCCTTGTCCGCAAAAACCTGCTTCTGGCAAGGAGTGCCGCCAAGGTCGACCGTCTCGACGGAAAGCGGCTTCGCGTTTCCGGTCACGAGCTGAAGTTCGGTCTGCGAAGCACCGAGCCAGAGCTGGCCTACCGGTCCGTTGTAGGCATCGACGTATGCCTTTCCTATCTTCATCCACGTGTCAGGCTTCTCTGCCTTCTTGGGATTTTCTGCGGCCGACTCAGCCTTTTCAACGGCAGAGCGCAGCGCCTCCGGTGACTTCTGCTGTGCAGTTGCAATCATTGCTGACGAAAGCAGAACTGTCAATGCGATTAAAGTCTTTTTCATGATATTCAAATTTTGATGTGTTATTTTTCTCCGTCTTCAATAATCAAGCCTCGGTTTCTGAAGTTTCCGGAGCCTCAGCAGCGCCCTCTACAGGCTGTTCCGCAGGAGCCTCTGTTACCTCGTCCTCATCGTCGCTCTTAGCCACGACCGAAACCGCAGCAATAGAGTCGCCATCCTTGATGTTTATGAGGCGCACGCCCTGGGTTGCACGTCCGGCGATGCGGATATCGGAAACGGCCATGCGGATGGTAAGTCCGGAACGGGTGATGATCATCAGGTCGTCATTGTCCGTAACGTTCTTGATGGCAATGAGTTCGCCTGTCTTGTCGGTAATGTTCAGGGTCTTGACGCCCTTGCTGCCACGGCTTGTCTTGCGGTATTCCTCAAAGTCGGAGCGCTTGCCGTATCCGTGGTCGCTGACTACAAGAATAGAGTGGTCGGCGGCATCCTCGGCCTGAGGCTCGTAGCTGAGCAGTCCGATGACTTCATTGCTCTCGCTGTCGAGGTTGATTCCCTTCACTCCGGCGGCGGTTCTCCCCATCGGACGAACGTCAGACTCGTCGAACCTCACGCAACGGCCCTCCTTGCCGGCGATGAAAATCTGGCTGCTGCCGCTTGTGAGCGCGACATCGAGAAGTTCGTCACCCTCACGGATGGTAAGGGCGATGACACCGTTCGCACGAGGCCGTGAATAGGCTTCGAGCGTGGTCTTCTTGATGATGCCGTTCTTCGTGCAGAGAACCACATAGTTATTGTTGATATAATCCTCGTCTTTGAGGTTGCGGACGTTAAGATATGCCTTGATTCTGTCTTCGGCCGTGAGATTCAGCACATTCTGGATGGCGCGTCCCTTCGACGAGCGTGAGCCTTCCGGAACCTCATAGACCTTGAGCCAGAAGCATTTGGCGCTCTCAGTGAAGAGAAGCAGCGTGCTGTGCATATTGGCGACATAGATGTGCTCGATGAAGTCCGCGTCCCTCTTGGCGGCTCCCTTCATCCCGACGCCTCCGCGGGCCTGGGTACGATACTCGGTGAGCGGAGTCCTCTTAATGTATCCGAGATGCGAAATCGTCACCACGACATCCTCGTCCGGATAGAAATCCTCAGGATTGAACTCCTCTGCAGACATGGTGATTTCGGTCCTTCTCGCGTCACCGTACTTCTCCTTCATCAGCATGGTCTCGTCCTTGACGATTGCCATCTGCATATCGTAGCTTCCGAGAACGTCGATGCAGTATTTGATGAACTTCATAAGTTCGTCATATTCGCTCTGAAGCTTCTCCCTTTCGAGTCCAGTGAGCTGACGCAGACGCATCTCGACGATTGCGGATGCCTGTATGTCAGTGAATTCGAACCTTTCGATGAGCTGGGACTTGGCGTCGTCAACGCTCTTTGACGCACGGATAATCGCGATAATCTGATCTATCACGTCAAGGGCCTTGAGAAGACCCTCAAGGATGTGGGCGCGGGCCTGCGCCTTCTTGAGGTCGAACTTTGTCCTGCGCACGATGACCTGATGGCGGTGCTCCACGAAATTGCGGATAAGGTCCTTGAGGTTCAGCGTGTAAGGGCGGCCGTTCACGAGCGCGACATTGTTCACGCTGAAGCTTGACTGGAGCGGAGAATACTTGAACAGGCTGTTCAGAACGACGCTCGAATTAGCGCCCTGCTTGAGGCGGATGATGATCCGCACTCCGTGACGGGTGGTCTCGTCGTTGACGTATGATATTCCGTCAATCTTCTTGGTCTCTACAAGTTCGGCGATTTTCTCAATCATCTCGCGCTTGTTGACCATGTATGGAATCTCGGTGACGACGATGGTCTCGCGGCCGCTCTCGCTCACCTCGATTTCTGTCTTTGAACGAATTACAATCCTGCCCTGACCTGTCTCAAACGCATCCTTTATGCCCTGACGGCCCATGATGATGCCTCCTGTCGGGAAGTCCGGGCCCTTGATGAAGTGCATCAGTTCGTCAACGGTGATGTCCGGATTGTCAATGTAGGCGCAGATGCCGTCGCAGACCTCGGAGAGGTTGTGCGGAGCCATGTTCGTCGCCATTCCGACTGCGATTCCGGAAGAGCCGTTAAGCAGGAGCAGAGGCAGTTTGGTCGGCAGCACGGTCGGCTCCTGAAGGGAGTCGTCGAAGTTGTTCTGCATATCGACAGTGTCCTTTTCAAGGTCGCCGAGAATGTCCTCCGAAATCTTTTCGAGCTTGGCCTCGGTGTAACGCATGGCCGCCACGGGGTCACCGTCCATTGAACCGAAGTTTCCCTGTCCGTAAACAAGCGGATAGCGGACGCTCCACCACTGCGCAAGACGTGCCATCGCGTCATAGACGCTGGAGTCGCCGTGCGGATGGTACTTACCGAGCACCTCGCCGACGATTCTGGCGGACTTCTTCGTCTGACCCGAATAGGAAAGCCCAAGTCCCTCCATTCCGAAGAGCACCCTCCTGTGGACAGGCTTGAGACCGTCCCTGACATCAGGAAGGGCACGCGAGACAATCACCGACATGGAGTAGTCGATGTACGCGCTCCTCATCTGCTGGTCGATGTCCACCTGCTCAATCCTGCCTGTCGTAATCTTTTCTTCGTTGTTTTCCATATTTCAAATTTTCATTTTTCACATTTTTGCCGACACACGGAATATAATATGTATATTCCACCCCGAGAATCCGTGTTCACCGGCGTCGGAGCGAAGGCACGGCATAGCTTGCAAATATACGGAGATTTGCGTAATTTTGCAAAAATGGGGCGTGAAAATACGTTCACGCTGCAATACGGTTTCAAACAGGCACATTCATACAATGAAAATATCAATCTCTGACACTCTGAACGCCATCGTGAACTATGCGAGGGAGGAGGCGATGCGGACGGGAAGCTACATGATCGGGCCGGACCACCTTTTTCTCGGGATGCTGCGGCACGAGGAGAACCTCGGCGCTATGCACCTCAAATTCCTCGGAACAGATCTCGTTGATTTCAAGGACTATATAGACGGACGTATTTCAGAGGGAAGGCATATTCCCTACTCGGACATCGACAGCATCACGCTTTCGCGGAGTTCTATGAACATAATAAATATAGCGGTGTTCGAGACCACGAAGGCCGGCGGAAATGTAGTCGGGCCGCAGCATCTGCTGCTTGCGCTGTGCAAGGCGATGGCGAGCAACGGGGCGGAATACCTGCGTGAGCACGGGCTGACTTACAATCTGCTTTTGGACGAGTTCACGAAGCTGGGGCTGCTGGGAGGCGACTATGCGCCGGAGGGCGGAGCGGCCGCGACCGGAGGGAGCGGCGCTGAGGCGGGTACTGGGAATGGTGCTGGAATGGA
>DJRM01000021.1:1994-4316 GCA_002440085.1 Bacteroidales bacterium UBA6360 | reverse complement strand
GTGGCGGTGTTCGTGCATAGCGCTGCAGTGGCGAAGATCGCGGCGGACAGGGACTGTCCGGACACGGTGTTTGTTGCGGTCGAGGAGGGTGACGGAGGCGAGGTCGCCAAGTCTGGCACGAAGGTCAGGAACGCAAAGATACCACATAAAAGGCAACGGGAGGGAAACAGGGATGACGGGGACGGGAAGAACAGAGGGCGGTATTCGCAGGGCAAGGGTGCAGAGGGAAGAGTCATTGAACGGAGGAGCGGAGCCAAAAGCGACGTCGGGACGAAGGTGCGGGAGAATGTGCCGAGGCGGAAAGTCGAGTCGTTCAGGTTCAACCCGAACACGGCGAGCGTGGAGGAACTGCAGCGGCTCGGATTCTCGCTCAAACAGGCACAGTCGATAGACAACTATCGGAATAAGGGCGGGCGGTTTCGGAGAAAGTCCGACTTTGCCAAGTCGTTTGTGGTCTCGGACTCCATCTACAGGCGTCTGGAGCCTTACATCGACATTCCCAAACTCGACATCAATCTGGCGGACTCGGCGGCGTTCGACGCTCTGCCGGGCATCGGGGGATGGTTCGCCAGGCAGATGGTGGCATATCGGGAACGGCTCGGAGGGTATTCCTTTCCTGAGCAGCTGATGGAAATTCGCAATTTCGACAGGGAAAAGTTCGACAGGCTGAGCGACCTGATATTCGTATCACCGCAGACGGCTGTCCCCTACCCTCTCTGGACGCTGCCGGAAGATGAGCTGAAGCGGCATCCGTACATCGGCGCGGCGGCACACGGAATTGTGATGTACCGGAACTCGCAGCCAAAAGAAAAATGGAGCATCGCAGAACTTGAACGGAACCGCGTACTGCCACCGGAAGATGCGGGACAGCTTGGAAGATGCCTGATTGCAGCGCCTTAGAACTTACATATAGTTTGCGGGCAAACATTACATCCGGAGAGCATGAAAAAGAGTGGTGCAAGGAATGATTGTCAAGAAAATTGAAATGCTTATTCAAAAAGAGCCGATGAATTGTGCAAACAATTTAATACCTTTGTAAGGATTATGCGCCGTCTTGTTGCTGTATCAAAACAAATGAAAAACAGGCAAGAACAGGGCGACGAACAATGAGACAAATTTAATCATTTTATACTGAGAAATATGGCAAAAGAAGTTGAAGTACAGGAAAATGCCGCTGCTAACACCGCGAAACTCAAGGCTTTGCAGGCAACCATAGACAAAATCGAGAAGGACTACGGAAAGGGAACAATCATGAAGCTCGGCGACCAGCCGAAGTTCGAGGTGTCTGTGATTCCGAGCGGCTCCATCGCGCTTGACCACGCACTTGGAATCGGCGGCTACCCTCGCGGAAGGGTCATCGAGATTTACGGACCGGAGTCCAGCGGCAAGACGACACTCGCAATTCATGCGATTGCACAGGCCCAGAAGCAGGGCGGGATAGCGGCAATCATCGATGCGGAGCACGCGTTTGACCGCAGTTACGCAAAGAACCTCGGAGTCGACCTCGACACCCTGCTCATCTCGCAGCCTGACAACGGCGAGCAGGCGCTTGAAATTGCCGACAACCTCATCCGCTCCGGCGCGATTGACATCATCGTCATCGACTCCGTGGCGGCCCTCACCCCGAAGGCAGAGATTGAAGGCGAGATGGGCGACGCGAAGATGGGTCTTCAGGCACGCCTTATGAGCCAGGCGCTCAGAAAGCTCACAGCCAACATAAGCAAGACCAACACCTGCTGCATATTCATCAACCAGCTGCGCGATAAAATCGGCGTGATGTTCGGCAACCCGGAGACGACCACCGGAGGCAACGCCCTCAAGTTCTACGCATCAGTCCGCGTCGATGTCCGCCGCACCACCCAGATTAAGGACGGTGACGAGACTCTCGGAAACAGGACCAAGGTCAAGATTGTGAAGAACAAGATGGCTCCTCCTTTCAAGAAGGCTGAGTTCGACATCGTGTTCGGCGAGGGCATCTCACACGTGGGCGAGGTAATTGACCTCGGCGTAGAGTACGACATCATCAGGAAGAGCGGTTCATGGTTCAGCTACGGCGACCAGAAGCTCGCCCAGGGACGCGAGGCCGTGAAGCAGCTGCTCACCGACAATGTCGAACTGTGCGACGAGATTGAGGCGAAGATCCGCGAGGTCCTTGAAAAAGTGCAAGACTAAATTACGGGGCGAATAAAAAGCGGATTGCTTCGTTGCAAAAGCCCTCGGAATCCTCACAACCGCCAAGGTTGCTCCGGTTCCGAGGGCTTTGTGCGCCTTGCACTCCATCTTTTTCTTCATCCCCTCTTCTTTTAGAAGCTGTTTTAATTT
>DJRM01000021.1:0-1878 GCA_002440085.1 Bacteroidales bacterium UBA6360 | reverse complement strand
GAGAAAAATTAAAACAGTTTCTTAGCATTATATACAAAAAAGACTCAGAACCATTTATGATTCTGAGTCCTTTTATCTTGGATAATAAAATTTGTTTTTGAGGGTTTTGCGTAACGCAGCAAGCGCCTCTAAAAACAGATTTTTTTACTGCTCCTCCGGAGCGTCAGGATTGTTGTCAGGTCCCGGCTGTCCGCCGAACGGTCCCTGAGGACCGGCCTGAGGTCCCTGCTGCTGTGCACCCTTGGCCATCTCCTCGGATGCCGCGTGCCAAGCCTGCTCAAGCTCTGAGTTGTACCTGTCGATGTCAGCGATGTTCTGTGCCTTGACAGCTTCCTTGAGGGAATTCAGAGCGCTCTCGATTGCGGACTTGTGGTTTGCCGGAATCTTGTCGCCGAGTTCCTTGAGGTTCTTCTCAGTCTGGAAGCACATTGCATCGGCATTGTTGATCTTGTCAATCCTTTCCTTCTCAGCCTTGTCGGCCTCTTCGTTAGCCTTGGCCTCGTCACGCATCCTCTTGACTTCCTCGTCTGAAAGGCCTGATGAAGCCTCGATTCTGATCTTCTGTTCCTTGCCTGTAGCCTTGTCCTGTGCGCTTACGTTAAGGATACCGTTAGCATCGATATCGAACGTGACCTCAATCTGAGGCACACCCCTCGGAGCCGGCGTAATGCCGTCAAGGACGAAGTTGCCGATGAGCTTGTTGTCCTTTGCGAGAGGACGCTCGCCCTGAAGCACATGGATATCAACCGCAGGCTGGTTATCGGCAGCCGTAGAGAACACCTGTGACTTGCGGGTCGGAATGGTGGTGTTCGCATCGATGAGCTTTGTCATCACGCCGCCCATGGTCTCGATACCGAGAGAAAGCGGGGTCACATCCAAGAGGACAACGTCCTTCAATGAAGCTTCGCCAGAAAGGATACCGCCCTGGATGGCTGCACCGATAGCGACCACCTCATCCGGGTTGACGCTCTTGTTAGGCTCCTTTCCGAAGAATTTCTTCACGAGTTCCTGAACGGCAGGGATACGAGTTGAGCCGCCGACGAGAAGTACCTCGTCAATGTCTGAAGGCTGAAGGCCTGCATCAGCAAGAGCCTTGCGGCACGGTTCGAGAGTCCTTTCGAACAATTTGTCAGCAAGCTGCTCGAACTTTGCACGGGTGAGAGTCTTTACCAAGTGCTTTGGAATACCGCCAACCGGCATGATGTAAGGAAGGTTGATTTCGGTCGAAGTCTGGCTTGAGAGCTCAATCTTCGCTTTCTCCGCAGCTTCCTTAAGTCTCTGAAGGGCCATCGGATCAGCCTTGAGATCAATCCCGCCGTTTTCTGCGGCGAACTCCTGCGCGAGCCAGTCGATAATCACCTGGTCGAAGTCATCACCGCCGAGGTGCGTATCACCGTTGGTCGACTTAACCTCGAACATACCGCCGCCAAGGTCGAGGATTGAAATATCGAATGTACCGCCGCCAAGGTCGAACACCGCAATCTTCATATCCTTGTGCATCTTGTCAAGACCGAATGCAAGCGCTGCCGCAGTCGGCTCGTTCACGATACGCTTTACATCAAGACCAGCAATCTTGCCGGCTTCCTTGGTCGCCTGACGCTGTGAGTCAGAGAAGTACGCCGGAACTGTAATGACAGCCTCCGTGACATCCTGACGAAGATAATCCTCCGCGATTTTCTTCATTTTCTGAAGAATCATGGCCGAAATCTCCTGCGGAGTGTAAAGACGTCCGTCAATATCGACACGAGGAGTGTTGTTCTCGCCCCTTACAACCTTGTAAGGAACACGCTCAATCTCCTTGGTGACCTGATCGTAGGTCTCGCCCATGAACCTCTTGATTGAGTATATTGTCTTGTGAGGGTTGGTAATGGCCTGACG
>DJRM01000075.1 GCA_002440085.1 Bacteroidales bacterium UBA6360 | reverse complement strand
CCTCGGCGGCCTTCACGGCCTCTTCCATTGCTGTACGCGCCTTCTCCCATTTCGTCCTGTCAAATTCGTGGCTCACAAGTTCCCTACCATACCCCGGAGTCTCCCAGGAAGTGTTCTTCCACGCCCTGTCCGGAAATCCCCCGTTCCACAGCGGCGAGGCGGCCAGAACGAGAGTCCGGGCCTTCAGCGCCTTGCACGCGACAGAGGTGGCACGGCCATAGAACGATGAGTTGGCATAGCTCACGGGCAGTCCCTCGGCCGCCTCGTCAAAGAGGTCACAGATGTACTTCACGCAATAGTCAAAGTGCGAGCGTCCCGGAAATTCGGGCTTGGGAGCGTCAGAGTCGATAAACTTATCGACAATCGGAATCGGACCAAAAAGCGAGAGCAGGCGAAGATGATAGTATGCCTTGAGGAACTTCACCTCGCAGATGAACTGTTCGCGGGTGTTAGTATTGAGCTGCGGATTGTGTTCATCAATCAGTTTCAGGAAAAGGTTACAGTAGCCGATTCCATCATACCATATTTTCCAGACATATCCGTTGTCACCGTTTATGGACGACGGGGTTATGGAATTCCACTGCACCCTTGAGCCGTAGTTTTCCCACTCCTGCGGCGTAACATACTCGTCGGCACGCATATCGAGATTTGCCGAGAGCTGCATGCTCGCGTTGTTCTGTGCATAGGAATAGCAGGAATAGAGCATCTTCGTCGTGGTCGCCTCATCGACCATCATGTCGTCAAGATCCGGCTGCTCCGGAGGGACGACGTCAAGATAACTGCATGAAGCCAAGGCGACTGCTGCCAATGCGGGCAATATTCTTCTTATGTTGATTTTCATGACTGTGATTTTACAAATTGAACTGCAGGCCGATGTTGAATGTCCGCTGGAGCGGATAGGAATTGAAGCTGAGTTCAGGATCCCAATACTTGAACTTCGACCACACGGCAAGGTTGTCCGCGCTGAAATAGAGTCTGAACCACTTGAGCCTGTAGCCTACCTCCAGTGTCTTGAACCTCAGGAAGCTTCCGTCCCTCATCCACCAGCTGCTCGGCTGGTTGTTGTTTGAAATCTGCGTCGTGAGCGTTCCGAGACGAGGATAAAGGACATTGGAGTTGTCCGCGCCCTCGCTCCAGTGGCTGTCAGCAATCCATTTCATAAGGTTGTTGTCATTGGAGTCGTTCGCACAGAAAGGATACATTCCCGTAAGCATTATGTTCCTCTTCGCGGAGCCGTTGAAGAACACGCTCACGTCAAGGTTTTTCCACTGCACGCTGATTCCGAAGCCGTACTGGATTCGAGGCATTCCGCCGTAAGGAGAGAGCATCACCTGGTCCTCGGCAGTAATCCTGTTGTCGCCGTTGATGTCGCGGTAGCGAATGTCACCCGGCATCACGGTGCTTCCGAAGATGCTCTGGTCCGGACTCGCGTCAATTTCGGCCTGGTTAGAGAACAGCCCCTCCGCGATGTAGCCCCTCATGGCGTCAAGCGGCTTCCCGGTCTGTGTCTGCCAGACATAAGGATAGTCAGGTTCATCGACATAGACATACTTGTTCCGCGAATATGTGTAATTGGCCCGCGCGTCGATGAACCAGTCCTTGTTTATCTGCTTGGTCCAGTTCGCGCTGAGTTCGAAGCCCTTGTTGTCGACCTTTCCGACATTTGCCCACGGAACCGCGTTCTGGTAGCCGAGCACAGAGGGGAACGACGCTCTCTTCATGAGAATGCGGTCACGCCTGCTGCTGAACCAGTCGAAGGTGAAATTGAGCTGATTGAAAAGCTGGAGGTCCACGCCGACGTCAAACTCGGTCGCTCTCTCCCAGCTGGCGTTGGAAACAGGGTACGAGTTCACCAGCGGGCCCTGCTGACTTAAGCCTCCGGTGACACCCGACTCGAATCTTCCGCCGCCGTTCATGTTGACACTGCTGAGATAGAGATAATGAGGCGCGCCGGCGTAGAGTCCGGTCTCGTCGCTTCCGACAAGTCCGTATGACGACCTCAGCTTAAAATAATTCACGAAATCAATTACTGGAGTCCAGAACTTCTCGTTGCTCGCCACCCAGCCGAGCGACATCGCCGGGAAGAATTCGTAGCGTTTGCCCGCCTCCAGACGCTCCGTCCCGTTGTAGCCGAAGTTGAACTCAACGAGGTAGCGGTTCGCGTAGTCGTATGTGGCGCGTCCAGAGAATCCCTGGTTGCGCTGCGGAAGCACTGAGCTTATGTACTGGCGCATCATGTACATCGCCATCGCCGTCACGTTGTGGCTTCCGAAAGAACGCGCATAGTTGAGCCGCGCGTCAAGATAGAACACGTTGTCGCTGTAGCGCGTCACGTCCGACTGGGATATGTACTCGGTTCCTTCCTGAAGCTTGGTGGTGCTGTACTGCTCGGGGAACTCCTCCGAGACGCTCGCCATATCGACCGCATAGAAGTACGGGGTGAGGCTTCGCGTGAAGTAGTTCTGCGAATAGTTGTTGAAATTGACGAGCGCCGTGAGCGAGAGCCCCTCGGTGATGAAGTCAAACTTCTGGTCGAGGTTCAGGGAAATGTTAAGCTTGTTCGCCCGGTTCTCTTTGTAGGTGTTGAGCATATTCGCATACGGGTTCGTGTAGAATCGTCCCGCGGACATGACCGCAGAGCCGAAGCGGATGTGCCTGTCGCCATCCTCCGCCGGGAAAGCCGCCGGGAAGGAAACCGGAGTGTTCTTGAAAATGCTGTAGAAGATGTCGCTGGAGCTGACATTCGGCGACTTCATGTTGGAAATCTGCGCGTTCATCCTCAGGTCTATCTTCGTATATTGAGTGATCTTGTAGCCGATGTTGTTCTGGAATGTGTATGCCCACCGGTTATAGTTGTTGTCGTATGAATATGCCTTCGGCGTGTTGAGGAGTCCGCCATCGTGGTTCATCTGAAGGCTCATGTAATATGTCAGCGCCGAGCCGCCTCCGGAAATGTTGACATTGGCCCTCTGGCTCATCGTGAACTTCTTGAACATCAGACCATACCAATCGACGTTCGGATAGACGTACGGATTTATTCCGCTTGCTGTGTTTGCAATCTGAGCCTCGCTGTAACGCGGTGTCGCGGACGGATTGCGGCTAAGGAGCGCCTCGTTATAGGTCTTCATATATGTCGGTCCATCGGCATATTCCACCACACCCACCGGCTGCAGGAAAGACTGCTCGACGGAGGCGTTGACCTTGGCCTTCGTGTTCTCCTTTCCTGACTTTGTCGTGATTATCATGACACCGTTCGCACCCCTCGCACCGTAAATCGCCGTGGCCGAGGCGTCCTTGAGTATAGAGAAGTTCTCTATGGACTCGGCCGGCAGGTTGTCGAGGTCGCCGGCGGAAATCTCCACGCCGTCAAGCAGGATAAGCGGCGTAGAACGGCCGCCGAACGTGCTTATTCCACGGATGTAGAACTGCGAGGTTGAGCCGGGCTCACCGCTGTTTGTGACGGCGATGACTCCGGAAAGCTTTCCCGCGAGATTGTTGGTCAACGAGGAGGACGGAGCCTTCAGGGCATCTCCCTTTATGGCCACGATTGAGCCTGTCACGGACACTTTCTTCTGCGTGCCCGCGCCGACGACAACGACGCCTTCAAGCTCGTTGGCAGAAGTCAGCGTAATCTCAAGATCTCCGAGATTTCCCACGCGGAACTCGCGCGGCTGGTAGCCGACATAGGAGACATCAAGGACAGTACGGTTGTCACAGCCGTCAATCGTGAACTTTCCGTCTATGTCGGTGACTGCAACATTGTCGGAGCCCTTGACGAGCACCGTAGCCCCGATGAGCGGAGTCCTGTCAATCTCGTCGAGGACAATGCCCTTCACGGAGCGCTTGTCGTTCACCCTCTTAGGCTCATTGACATTTCTCTTGAGCACGATTTCCCTGTCCTGAACACGCCATGTGATGGCAGTTCCGGCAAAGAGCCTCTCAAGAACCTCATCAATAGTCCCGGAAACGTTCACGCTCCGGCTGCCTATTCCGGTAAGGTCCTCCGAATTGTAAAAGAAAGAATAGTCAGTCTCCTTCTGGATTTGGGAGATTGCCTGTTCCACCGTCATCTGTCCCCGCAGGCTGACATCCTGCGCCGCCACAAGGCGCGGGACGCACGAGAGAATGGCAACAGCCAGCGCCGTGATGGCGCGGATGTGGTTTGATTTTACCGTCATAATTTAATGGTTATCAGTAAATAATATTGGATTATTTGTGAATCAGGTAAGTATCTCCGCTCTTGTCGTAATCGAGATCAAGCATGAAGCAGAGTTTGTCCAGCACACTACCGGGCGTTTCCGAGTGCATTATCTTTCCGTTGACTCTCTGCCCGTTTCCGATGGACGGCTCCGTCGTGACATTGATTGACCAGTTCCAGCAGATAAATTCGACGATGTCCCCGAGCGAGGCATTCTCTATGACATAGTTCCCGTCTTTCCACGAAATCCCCTTGAAGAACGGGGCTATGCTGATTGTGGAAGCCTCCGGGCTGAATGCAAGACGGTTCGACGGGGTGAGAGAGACCTTCTGGCCTGTTGTCTCCGCGATGAAATCGACTGCACCGGAATAAAGAGTCACATAAACAAGGTCATCTCCGCTCCTGTTCACGGAGAATGAGGTTCCCTTTACCTCGATGTAGGAATCGTTCAGCTCGACGATGAAGTTCTGCTCGTTTTCCTTCTTGGTGACGTCGAAAACGGCATTTCCGGAGAGCGAGACAACGCGCGAATCCGTCATGTCCGCCGGGTAGCTGACCGAACTTCCGGCATCAAGCCAGACACGCGAGCCGTCCGGAAGCTCCAGGCAGTCGTTTGCCTCCGCAAGATAGACAAGCTGCGGAACTGAAGCTTCCTTCTGTCCTGTCTCCCCGCCTATCCACCGGAAGCAGACCACGAAAGCGGCGACGCAAGCCACCGCTGCAACTGCCCCGGCAGCCCATTTCCAGATTGTCCCGTGACGGAACAGGCGCCTGTCTATGCGCGCCAAAATCCTTTTTCCAACAGCTTCGTCAGCAGGATTCTCTCCCGTCACGGAGTTCCATTGCCTTCTTGTGTATTCGTCAAAATTCATGTCCCTGCAAAATTTTTCAAACAGATATAAATACACAAAAAGAAAGCGCTGCACCACATCGGCACAGCACTTTTCCAAGAAAAAATTTCAAATATGATGATTTTCGGGCATCCCCTGCGAGCAACACCTCCGATTCAGAGGCTCAAAAATATGAGGAATAGAGGCAAATTGGACTTCAGAAACTTCAGGGCAAGATTAATGTTACGCAGCACACCCTTCTCCGTTATACCCATAATCTCTGCTATATCCTTGATTGATACCCCCCCCGACGACTCAGAAGAAATGCCTCGCGCTGTCTCGGAGGCATTTCCGACACAAGACGGTCAACAGCCTCGCGCAGGAACCCGGCGTCGATGCCGCCCTCGATGTCCTGGTAGAACTCCGGTCCCGCCCCGTCAATGAAATCGGAAAGCGGCTCGGTCGTAAAGGAACGGCGTGCCCTATTGAATATAAGATTACGCGTGATTATGAAAAGAAAACCGTCAAAATCCTTGTCCGCATCGACGAGAGAACGCTTTTCCCAAATGCGGATGAACACCTGCTGCACCACCTCTTCCTGTTCAAAGGAGTCTCGGATGTAAAGCCGGGTGAAAGAATACACCTTGCGCCAATACTGCCTGTAGATTGTTTCAAAGGCAGTCCTGTCACCCTCCCGGAAACAGATAATCGCATTCTTCACCTCTTCATCCATTGCTGTCTATCTTGATGTGGGCGCAAATATAGGTAAAATAAATAAAAAAAAAAGGACTCCGACTGATTTTCATCAATCGGAGTCCTCAAAGCGTGGCGACGACCTAC
>DJRM01000006.1:37483-40311 GCA_002440085.1 Bacteroidales bacterium UBA6360 | reverse complement strand
ACCTCGACAACATATCGAAGAATGACGTTCCTATAGAGACTCTCACCGGAACCAATTATGTCAGCCCGGCACCGATTACTTTAATGTACCAGGCCGGATATTTGACAATAAAGGGATATGACGAGCGCTTCAACACCTACTATCTTGATTACCCCAATGACGAAGTGAAGGGCGGCTTCCTCAATTCGTTGAGCCAGCTTTATGCGCCGGCGTTGATTCAGGGCGAGTTTTCTGTGGCTCAATTTGTCCGCGATATAGAGCGGGGTGATGTTGAGACCTTTATGAACCGCTTCACAGCCTTCCTTTCCGGCAATGACTACGAAATTCAGGGCGACCTCGAACTCTATTTCCAGAACACGATGTCAGTGATGCTCAAGATGATGGGACTTTATGTCAAGACCGAGTACCACACGGCAAACGGCAGGATTGACATAATCTTCGACACGGATAAGTATGTCTACATCATCGAACTCAAACGCGACTTGTCTCCGGAAATCGCCCTCAAGCAAATAGAGGAAAAGGGCTACGACAAGCCGTTCCTCGCCAGCGGCAAGCAAATCATCCGTCTCGGCATCAACTTTTCGTCCGAAACCCACACCGTCGACAGCTGGGCCGAAGCATAAGATTATGCCCCCGCAAAAGGGGGACGGGAGGGGGATTTTAAGCAAGGAGGGGGATTTTAAAAGGCGTGTGAACGCCGTGCGTAGAACAGCGAAGCGCGGGCATGTGCGATAGTGCGCACGTAGCACGACTTCCCCCACAAAAGGGGGACGGGAGGGGGATTTTAAACAGTGCTTCGGACGGGAATCGAACCCGTACGGACATTTCTGCCCACGGGATTTTAAGTCCCGCGTGTCTACCAATTCCACCACCAAAGCTGCCTCCCGCAAATCTCGGAATGGGTGTTCGTCGCCCTTTCTTAGGCCTGCGGAACTGCAAAGATAGTAAATATATTTGTAAAAATGGGAAAGAGATTCTAAATTAGCGGAGTCTGTCTTCTCCTGACATGGGGTGCGCGGAAGTTACTACTGTGGTCGCATGACGGCAGCGAATGGATAAAAGGGGTAATTGACAAAAATGAGATATACAATGGGACTATTGAGCGGTAAGGTCGCGCTGATTACGGGCGCGGCGAAGGGAATCGGAAAGGCGGTGGCGCTGAAATTCGCCGAGGAGGGCGCTGACATCGCGTTCACGGACCTTGTAATCAATGAGACGGCGCAGCAGACTGTCGCCGAGCTTGAGGCGCTCGGAGTGAAGGTGAAGGCATACGCTTCAAATGCCGCCGACTTTGAGCAGGCCCACGAGGTCGTTAAGCAGGTTCATGCGGATTTCGGGCATATAGACATTCTTGTGAACAACGCTGGTATCACGAAGGACACTCTGATGCTCCGCATGACTGAGGCGCAGTGGGATGCGGTGCTGACGGTGAACCTCAAGTCCGCTTTCAACTACATCCATGCCTGCACCCCCGTGATGATGGCTCAGCGCGGCGGAAGCATCATAAATATGTCCTCGGTTGTCGGCGAGGCGGGGAATGCCGGGCAGTGCAACTACTCCGCGTCGAAGGCCGGGATGATAGGGCTGGCCAAGTCGATAGCCAAGGAGATGGGTCCGAGAGGCATACGGGCGAACTGCATCGCTCCGGGATTCATCATCTCGGACATGACGGCCGCGATGTCTGAGGATGTGCGCAAGGCGTGGGAGAAGACGATTCCGCTGCGTCGCGGGGGCACGCCTGAGGAGGTGGCCAAGGTGGCTCTGTTTTTGGCGAGCGACCTTTCCTCGTATGTGAGCGGGCAGGTGATAGACGTCTGTGGCGCCATGCACTGCTGATGGTTTGAGTTTCTTTTTGGTCTATATTTGCCTTCTCATCGGTCGTGTACGCCCGGTACACTCCCTCTTCAAAGACAAATCTATCCTCAAAAATAAATCTCAAACCTCCCGGCGTAACAATGCCGCCATGTGCGGGATGAAGAGCATAAGCGCGGTTATGATGGCTAACACCTTGCTGTTTTATGAAAATGGATTCTGAAAATGTGCTGACGGCCTTGGCGGACCTGTTCCTGCCGAGGCTTTGCTGCGTCTGCGGCGAGGAGCTGGGGTGCAACGAACGGTACATTTGTCTGAACTGTCTGGCAGATATGCCGCTGACCCACAACTGGCTGGTCCGGCGCAATCCTATGGCGGAGCGGTTCAACGCGCTCATCGCGGTACGCGAGATTTCGGAATCGGAGGCGTGCCTGCCGGATGGAGCGAACGGTCTCATATCCCCGAAAATGAAGGATGCTGAAACAATATCTCAGGAGTCTGATGCGTCGTCGGAGGACTGTTTTTCGAAATATGTTCATGCCGTCGCGCTCTTCGATTTCATAAAAGACGGAGGCAGCGGGAATGGGGGAGGATACAGAAATATAACATATCGTCTGAAATATTCACGCGACGTTCGTGAGGGACGTTTTTTCTCGGCGATGCTCGGAGAACGGGCCGCTGCGGCGGAATGGTTTTCGGACGTCGATACGGTGGTTCCGGTTCCGCTTCACTGGACGAGAAGGCTGCGGAGAGGGTATAATCAGGCGGAGGTCATCGCCTCGGAGGTGGCAAAAGCGCTCGGGGTGCGTCTTAGGACGGATGTTCTGGAGCGGCGGCGACGCACATCGACTCAGACTAAACTCGGCGTAGAGGCGAAGGCTCGCAATGTCATGGGCGCGTTCGCTGTCAGCAAAAAGTTCCGCCGTCGTTTTCATGCTCCCGAAACCGCCGACGGCGCGTCATTGTCAAAAAAGATTTCCGGGAAACGGGATTCCATGACCATCAGGCACATACTT
>DJRM01000006.1:28279-37468 GCA_002440085.1 Bacteroidales bacterium UBA6360 | reverse complement strand
TCGTCGATGACGTGTTCACCACAGGCTCGACGCTCTACAACTGTTGGCGGCCGCTGCATGATTTCTTCGGGCCGTCCGTGCGCATCAGCGTCGCGACGCTCGGTGTTGTCTGATCGGCCTACCAGAAGAAACTTGTGCCGAATGCGAGGAGAATGGAGTGGTTGACGGGGAGCATCAGGTTGTATTCGGCGAGAAGTTTCACACGGAAATTCGTGTCTATCCTTATGCCGAAGGAACCGCCGCAGAGAAACTCTCCGCAGCCTTTGCTGATAACTGACTTCATCACCTCCGGACAGCTCGGACTGCGGTAGCCGCCTCCTAGCATGGCGTTTGCCTCCACGCAGAGAATCTTTGCGAAAGGCCAGTTGAAGACTGCACCGGCGAGGTAGTCGTAGAAGTTGCTTGTGAGGCCGAGTTCTGAGGCGGTGTAGGAGTCCGTGTCGCGGTCGCGCAGTGAATTGATTCCGAGACGGATGCGGGCGGAGACTCTTGGGTGGAGAGGAATGTCCGCCTGAATTGCCGCAAGACCTCCGGAGAGGCGCCCTCTGGTTCCGATGCCGTAGCGATGACCGTAGAGCGCGGCCAATGAGTAGTAAGTCAACGACTTGTCCTCGTCAAAGACAATCGGCTCCCATCCGTCGGAGATGTTTTTCTTCTTGAATATGGCGTCGTTGATGAGATAGCCCAACTCGACTGCCCCGACTCCTATGACTGCGCCCCCGAGGATGTCCGTATGCCAGTGCCGATGGTTCATTATCCTTGATGCCCCTGTTATGGTCGCGGCCGCATAGCCTGCAAAGCTTATCCACGGCGACCTCCATCCATATTCCTTGTGTAGCATTGTCGCGCACATGAATGCGGTTGCCGTGTGTCCTGACGGGAATGAGTTGCGCGTGCTTTCATCAGGTCGCAGCCTGCGCACGCTGTACTTTATTCCGTTGACGGCAATTGCCGTGATTCCTGCGGAAAAAGCTTCGGCACTGAGCCATTCGGCTCCGGTCTTGCTCCGCCCCTCCACGCCGCATGCACGCATGACAATCAGCGCGGCAGCAGATGAATATTGACAGTAATCGTCATATTTGTATCTGAAAGACGGGATGTCATTCAGCCGTATGGCACGGATGTCATTGTCCCAGTCTATTTTCGGTCCCGGAGTTTGTGCCGGCACGGAAATTCTGCCCACCCCGATGAGGAGAAACACGGTCAGACCAATCAGTTTTTTCATGTCCACAAGTTAAAAATATTTCCTTTCGTTCTTGTCCAGCGCCATGAAAATGAAGAACATCAGCGAGAACGACAGCAGGGATGAACCTCCGTAGCTTATGAACGGGAGGGGGATACCGATGACCGGCATAAGTCCTATTGTCATTCCTATGTTGATGAACAGGTGCATGAATATGCACGACGCGAAACAATATCCGTAAATCCTTGTGAAAGCCTCGCGGCTGTGTTCCGCATCGGCGATGATGCGCCATATCATCAGCGCGTATAGCAATATCACCGCTGCCGAACCGAGAAATCCCCATTCCTCGCCGATTGTGCAGAAGATGAAGTCGGTGCTCTGCTCCGGGACGAATCCGAATGTGGTCTGCGTGCCCTGGAGATAGCCTTTTCCGGCGAAACCGCCCGAGCCTATCGCAATCATCGACTGGTTCACGTTGTAGCCCACTCCGGAAGGGTCGTCCTTAAGTCCTAACAGTACTTCGATGCGGCTGCGCTGGTGGTCCTGGAGTATGTTGTTGAAGATGAAGTCCACGGAATAGGTGAAGGCTATGCCGGCAAGAAGCGCCCCGGCGGCTATATAGGTGTAAAAATGCCTGTTTCGGAAAGCGGCGCGAAATACGAACGGAAGCGCGATGCCGATTGTCAGGAAAACCAAGTACACCGGTTTAATTTTCCTGAAGAACGAGTCCGGGTCGGCGATGGCCTCACCGATTTTTTCGAATATCATCGGGACGAACGCGAGCAGCAGTGTCACCGGAAGGCCGATGAACAGCAGAAGTTTCGTGTTCCCGCTCTTGAGTCCAAGATAGGACGTCACGACTGCCATCAGGGCAAGAATTGCCGCGTAGGGGCTGACGGTGAGAGTGAGAATGAATATGAGTATGGCCATTCCTGCCGTCACGATGAACCATCCGGACAGTCCCTCGCGGTAGAGCATGAATATGAACCCGCAGTAGACGAGAGCGGAACCTGTCTCTTTCTGAGCCACGATGATGAGCATCGGGACGAGTATGATTGCCGCAGTGAGGAGGAAGTCCTTTGTCTTGTTTATGCGATAGTCCACCTGGCTCATCAGCGTCGCGAGCATCAGCGAGGTCGTCGTCTTCGAGAGCTCTGCCGGCTGAAAGCTTATCGGACCGAGAGTGAACCATGAGTGGGAGCCCTTGACATCGCGGCTGAGGAATATCACGGCCACGAGCAGCACCATCATTATTATGTAGAGCGGCAGCGAGAACCCTTCGTAGATTCGCGGCGGTATCACAAAAAGCACCAGCGACCCCACTCCAATCGAAATCAGCAGCCAGACAATCTGCTTGCCGCTGCGGAGCGACGGATCGAAGATGCTTCCGCCGTCAACCGAATGCACGGACGCGTATATGTTCAGAATGCCTATGACGACGAGCAGGAGATAGCAGCCAAGCAACCACCAGTCTACGGTCTTTGCAAAGCTGCGCCTGTTTGTTCTTGTGTCGTATAGTCCCATAACTATCTGTCTTTCTTTACCTTATGCATCAAGTCTCCGGACAGTACCCTCTGCTCCAGCGGCTTGCGGGCGTCCGAAATCTCACCGTTGAGGTATTTTTCCACCAGAAGCGATGCTATCGGGGCTGCCCATGTCGCTCCGAATCCGCCGTTCTCAACGTATGCCGCCACCGCAATCTTCGGATTGTCCTTGGGCGCGAAGCAGATGAACACGGAGTTGTCGTCTCCACGCGGATTCTGTGCGGTTCCCGTCTTTCCGCAAATTTCCAGCCCGGGCACCGCCGCTACGCTCGCCGTTCCGCCTGAGCCGTATCCGCTGTTCACCGCACGGTACATCCCGTTGATGACTTTCGGGAAATGCACGGTGTCGACCTTTGTGTAGTGACGTGTCCGGTATTTGTCGTCAATCCGGTGATTTTCAGAGTCCTTGATGATGTGCGGGATGTAGTAATATCCCCGGTTCGCCACGGTCGCGCAGAGGTTCGCCAGGTGCAGCGGAGTGCATCCGAGCTCTCCCTGTCCGATGGACAGGGATATGACTGTCAATGATTTCCATCCGCCCTTGTGGTAGCGTTTGTCGTAGTATTTTGAATCTGGCACGAAGCCTCCGAGCTCTGACGGGAAGTCGCTTCCGAGCTTCTGTCCGAACCCGAAGCTCTTGACGTAACTGTTCCACGCGTCCAGACCCTCCGCGACGTTCGCATATTTCTTGTTGTCGAGAATGTCGCGCAGAACGTAGCAGTAATAGGCGTTGCAGGACATCATTATCGACTCCTCAAGGTTCAGCGGCGACTTGTGGATATGGCATCCGAGCTTGTTTTTGCCAAAGTGGTAGCCCTTGCTGCACGGATGCAGAGTTCCGGGGGTGACAACTCCCTCCTGCAGGCCGATCAGCGCGTTCACGAGTTTGAACACCGAGCCCGGAGGATACGGAGCCTGCACCGCACGGTTGAACATCGGCTTGTAGGGATTGTTCAGAATCTCCGAGTAGTGGTTGCCGATGTCGGCGAGCATATCCACGTCGATTCCGGGGCTTGACACCATTGTAAGTATCTCTCCTGTAGAAGGTTCGATTGCCACCAATGAACCGACCTTGTGGTC
The DNA here is from genome assembly GCA_002440085.1 of Bacteroidales bacterium UBA6360. Classification (GTDB taxonomy): domain Bacteria; phylum Bacteroidota; class Bacteroidia; order Bacteroidales; family UBA932; genus Cryptobacteroides. Next base: position 33,661 of record DJRM01000006.1, on the reverse strand, counting down.
CATGAGCATCTGCCCGTAGTGCTGGAGTTCCGCATCGATTGTGGTCGTTATGTCCTTTCCCGGCACGGCCTCGCGGTCCATCTCGCCATCACGGAAGCGGGATTCGATGCGGTTGCTCGAATTGCGGAGATAGATGTTGTAGCCTTTCTCTCCCTTCAGTTCTCTTTCCATCGCCGCCTCAATCCCGGTCTTTCCCGCATAGTCCCCGCTTCGGTACTCGTCAGGATGCTTTTTCAGGAAGTCCGCATCGACTTCCGACACATAGCCAAGGAGATTGCCTCCGGCGTTGTAGGGATATTCCCTGACGCTTCGGGCCTGCCCTCGGAACCCCGGAAACTTGAACTCCACCTCGGAGAACTTCATATATCTTTCCGCCGGGAGCTGCTTGAGAAAAGTCAGCGTCTGCCAGCCTATCCGAGACCGGTATTTCCTGTATTCCGCCATCTTTTCCTTGACAAACAGCGTGTCTATGTCCAGAACCTTGCAGAATGCGAGCGTGTCGAATGCCGTGACCTCGCGTGGGGTCACAAGAAGGTCGTAGACCACCTTGTTGCCGACGAGAATCCGGTCGTTGCGGTCGTGGATTATGCCTCGTGTGGGGTATATCGTGGAATAGACCATCGAATTGTTCGACGAGTCAATCTTGTAGCGGTCGTCGATGATCTGGATGATGAAAAGCCGGACTATGAGGACGAACGTCGCCGCCCCCAGACCAATCAGCAGCTTATTTTTCCGGTCAAGAACCATAACCTAATCCCGTGTGTTTCTGGTGGAGAAAATGTGGATTACTATTGCAATGAGAGGCAGGCTTGCCGCAAGGGAGCACGCGAAGCGCAGCGCGCTGAACCCGAATGTTCTTTCACCGGCTCCGTCAAGCGCGACATACAGCAGCAGGAATACCGCCGTCGACACCATTGAGAGGGCAAGGAGCCTCCCCCAGCCGGCTTTCTTCACGGACAGCGCTTCTGTCCTTACCACCGTGTCCTCTCCGATGAAAAGCCTCACGAGCGGTTTCTGAAGCAGCGCCACCGGCACGAGCGAAGCCATGTTCAGTCCCAGAACCCCGTCCGAGAGCCAGTCTACGGCAAATCCTGCGGCAAATGCAATCAGCATCGCCGTTCCCGTCCTTGTGTACAGGGGGAGGAAAACCACCAGCACCGGCAACAGCGTCACGGTCACAAGCGGCCCGAGAAACATGCAGTCGCAGATGACAACCTGAGCCAGAATCAGGAGAATCCAGGTCACGACAAATTTCGTGTCAGTCCGTACCATGTCAAATACCCTCCTTTTCTAATTCTTCGATTTCATCGTGGTCGACGTTGCTGACGACTGTCACATATTTCAGACTGCTGAAATCCTCGAAAAGCCTGACCTCAAGATTGTAGGTCGCTCCGTCCTTGAGCCTTGATTTCACAGTGACCCCTATCGGAATGTCTTTCGGGAATATGGCAGAGAATCCGCTGGTGTAGACGGTGTCTCCGAGCTCTGTCACAAGGTGGTGCGGAATTTCCTCAAGCGTCGCGTTCCTGTAGCCGTTCCAGCTCAGCGGTCCCACCGGACCTTCCTTTCCGAGGCGGGCGCTGACGTTCATGTTGTAGTTGCGGAAACTGATGCCGTAGCAGTAGTGCTCGCTGACGTTCTCCACAATTCCGACAACACCTTTCTCCGTGACGATTCCGGCTCCGACCAGGATCCCGTCTGCGGCACCCTTGTCGAGAATGATGTAGTTGTGCTGGCGATTGTTGCTGGCCTTGATGATTGAGGCCGGCGTGAAACGGTAGCGCTCGCTCACTCCGTGAACGTTTCCGAAGCCTACCTGAATTTCAGCGGCTTCAAGCCTGTCCTCAAGTTTCCGCACCTTTTCCGCGAGCCTTGCGTTTTCTGCCGCCAGCGAGTCGTTGCGAGCCGCGAGTCCGAAATAGTTCCGCACTTTCTCTCCTCCGCCCCAGAGCACTGCCATCGCGCTGTGTCCGGCGCCGGAAATCCAGCTCCGCTGGAGCTCGTTGTTGTAATGCAGAACGGCAAGCGCAGCCGATTCCAGAGCGAGGAAAACGACTGCGGTCACTATTGCTGATATGGGGCTGCGCTTCTGCATCCGGCCTTGCGCTATCTCATGAGGAAAGCGTAGTCATCCGTATGCTTGAGTGCGGTGCAGGTTCCGCGCGCCACGGCCCTCAAAGGGTCTTCAGCCACATGGAACTGGATGTTCACCTTGTCTGACAGGCGTTTTGCGAGGCCTCGCAGGAGAGCTCCGCCGCCCGAGAGATAGATTCCGCCCTCGACTATGTCTGAGTAAAGTTCCGGAGGGGTCTGTTCAAGAACATGCAGCACACCGGTCTCTATTCTCGCGATGGACTTGTCGAGGCAGGTCGCGATTTCCTGATAGGTCACCGTCGCTTCCACAGGGTGCGCCGTCATGAGGTTCGGCCCGTTCACCTTCATCGGCTCCGGTTCCTCCTCGAGTTTGGTGAGCACCGAGCCGACGCGGATCTTAATCTGTTCCGCCGTTGCCTCGCCCACCTTTATGTTGTGCTGCTGGCGCATGAACTGCATGATGTCCCCCGTGAGCACATCGCCCGCCACCTTGATACTGTCCTGCACCACGATGCCGCCGAGCGAAATCACCGCAATCTCGGTCGTGCCGCCTCCGATGTCCACAATCATGTTTCCCCGTGCCGCCTGCACGTCAAGACCGATTCCGACCGCCGCGGCCATAGGCTCGTAAATCAGGTAGAGATCCCTGCCTCCGGCATGCTCTGAAGAGTCGCGCACGGCTCTCTTTTCCACCTCCGTGCTTCCCGAAGGAATGCCGACGACCATCTTGATGTTTGGCTGGAAGAGCGACTTGCGCGTGCTGTTAATCTGCTTGATGAATCCGCGGATCATCATCTCCGCGGCGTCGAAGTCCGCAATCACGCCGTCCTTGAGAGGCCTGACCGTTCTGATTTTCGGGTTTTCCTTTCCCTGCATCGTCTTTGCCTTCTGTCCCAATGCGATGGGCTTTCCGGTCACGATGTCGATTGCCACGATGCTCGGTTCGTCCAGAACAATCTTGTCGTTCTGGAATATGACGGTATTAGCCGTGCCGAGGTCAATCGCGAGCTCCTGCGTCAAGAATGAGAATGCCATATCTTACCTTTGTTTTGTTTCAAATTCGTAAATCTTTCCACGGACGTGGCTGATTCTAAAAATCTTGTAAAATTAGGCAAAAAAACTCATATTTGCGAATATATTTTCTCATTTGGGCGTACACGACTGATGAGAAAGGGAATATGGGCTGAAAATACAGACAAAATGAAGAAATATCTGATAGTCGTTGCCGGAGGCCGCGGTCTACGTATGGGTGGCGAACTCCCGAAACAGTTTCTGAAAATAGGCGAGAAGTCGGTGCTTCACAGGACGATCGAGCGTTTTATTTCGGCCTGCCCGGACATCCGCGTGGTGACGGTGATGAATCCGGATTACATTGATTTCTGGAAGAAATATTGCCTCAGCTCCGGAATGGTCGTTCCGCAGAGCATAGTCCGCGGCGGAATGACCCGTTTCCATTCGGTGCGAAATGCACTTGAAAAAGTGCCCGACGATGCTGTCGTCGCGGTTCACGACGGTGTGCGTCCGTTTGTTTCAGAGTCTTTGATACGCAAAATGTTCGATGCAGCTGAAAATTTCCCGGCTCTCATCCCCGTGCTGCCCTGTGTTGACACGATGCGCGCCCTCTCGGTGAAAAGGGACGCCTTGGGCGATGAAGTCCTCGAACCTCTTGCCGTCAAGCTTGACCGCTCCATTCTCTACTCGGTACAGACCCCGCAGATTTTCCATTCGGATATTCTTAAGTCAGCATATTCCCAGCCATACGACACTTCGTTCACCGACGACGCCTCAGTCGTCGAGCGCAGCGGCGTCCCCCTCTCTTTCATAAAGGGCGAACGCCTGAACATCAAGCTCACGACAAAGGAGGACCTTCTCCTTGCCCGTGCTATCTTCAATTCTTCCAAATGATAGGCGCCCCGCTATTGATACGCATCCGGCTTAGGGAAAGGGGATGCATAAAAGGATTGGATGCAAGGCGCACTGTGGATTTCAACACCGGAGCAACCTTATGGTTGTGAGGATTTGAAATTCACATGCAACGAAGCAGGCCGCCTTTTAGGCGCCCCGCCCGCTATTTCTTGCGAGAAGTAAAAATAGTGTTCTTATACTCGTCGACGCACACCTGTCTCTCGATAGGCTGATCCAACGAAATCATAGTATCAGTCGACTGCACGTAAGGCAGTTTCTGAATTGTGTTCACAAGCACCTGCATAAGGTGGTCATGGTCGAAGCAATAGAGCTTCACGAGCAGGGCGTATCTACCGGTAACAAAGTGACATTCAACTACTTCCTGAACTTTTTCGAGTGCGTCTACAACCTCCGGGTACTTGTTTCCCTCGGAAATGGATATGCTCACGAACGCGCATATGTTCAGTCCTATGGCCTGAGGCTTCACGAGGATTCTTGAGCCCGTGATGATTCCGTTGTTCTCCAACCTTTTGACTCTCTGGTGGATGGCTGCACCGGAAACTCCGCACTCACGTGCAATCTCAAGAAACGGAGTCCTCGCGTTCTGGATGAGAAATGAGAGTATCTTCTGGTCTATTTCGTCGATGTGATAGTTAATCATGATTACCAATTGTTATATAACCGGCCACAAATATAACAAATTTTTCGTAAAACCGCGCATTGACTTACAGACTTATGGATTTTCCTTTTGGGCGGGAGGTCTATTGAACAGTCATCGGCGACTCGAGTCCTGTCAACTGCTTAGAAATATCCCAATCTACCTGACCTCATCCATCCGGTAGAGACTGTGACCCTTGATCTGTACCACAATCAGGTGCAGCGCTGTCTTCCCTGCAAGAGCCCTGACCGCCTTGCCCTCGCCGTAGCCCCGTATCTGCTCCACAGCCTCGTCCCACTGTTTCGCTGCCGTCTCCTCGGTCGCATCGGGCTTGAGGTATTTCAGCTCGACGATGTAGGCGTGGGCCGTTGTGGCGCAGCGGTGGAAGTCCGGCATGAGGAAAAAGTCGCAGTAGCCGTGGCTGAGCTCCACTTCCGGGTTTGTGAGGTAGTAGGGGTCGAGACTGAAATATGCCATCATGAATCCCTGGATGTTCCTCTCTCCCTGAATGAGGCTTCGGACAGAGGTCGTGTCGTGATACTGCTGGCAGATGTACTCCATCATCGGACGCCAGTCGCCGTCGAGAGCCGCGGAATCGAAGGTCTCTGACAACTTTGACATATTGACCTGAAGTATCTTGTTGTATTCGATGACGAGGTACTCGTAGAACTGCCTGCGGACATTGTTGTTCGGGATGCTCAGGATGGTGTTCACCCCGCGTGTCC
>DJRM01000006.1:28109-28265 GCA_002440085.1 Bacteroidales bacterium UBA6360 | reverse complement strand
AGAGCAGGCTCTTGAACATGTCAGGCTCAATCAGGCGGTGTGCCGGGAACGAGGGCTGCACCTCTCCGAGCGTGAATCCGTTCTGCGCCACCTCCAGGAGCACGCCCTTGCGGTCGCCGTCGAGCTTGTCGAGCCGGATGAGCTTGTCGAGCTTGT
>DJRM01000006.1:0-28036 GCA_002440085.1 Bacteroidales bacterium UBA6360 | reverse complement strand
GTGTTATACATCTTCGGGTCGGCCTTGAGCGCTCTCCGGCTGAAGCAGTAGCCGTCATACCAAGGCTTCATCTCGGCAATCAGCGCGTCCTCGTCGGCATGCAGCGCTCCTACGCTCTGATAATACCGAATCATCTCCCTTACGTCCGTCTCGCTGAAGCCGAGCATCATGTTGAAGTCAGGGTCGAGGGTGAGCGATGTGGCGATGTTGTAGCCGCTGGTGACGTCGTCCATGGTCACGGGACTCACGCCCATCATGAGTATGCGGTCGAAATTCGGCTTGAAGAGCTTGAACACGTCGCGGTAGAATCCCTCGGCGTGTGTCATTGCATGATATACCTCCTCCCCTGCGACGTTCAGGACTGTGTTTGTGAAGTTGTCGTACTCATCAACGATGAGATAGAGGTGATGTCCAAACTCCTTGGCCCGTATCGTTATGATGTCCAGCTTTGAGCGGAAGTCCGACTTTGATTCCACGTCCTTTGCAAATCCCTCATAATAGAATTTCTCGTACCTCCTGGCGAAGCCGTCGAGCACGGCTCCCGTCCTGCTGTTGAAGCGGTCAAAGAGGTTGTTCATGTCGCCCCCGACCTGCGAGAAGTCTAGGTACAGCACATGGAAAGTCCCCATCAGCGATGTCGGATTCTTCTCAATCCAGAGTCCGGAAAACAGACTGCTGAAATTGTCCTTGCAGTTGATGTCGTAGTAGCACCTCATCATCGATAGGAACAGGCTCTTTCCGAACCGCCTCGGCCTGATGAGGAACAGAAAATTCCCCGCAGCCTCCATCTTGGAAAGATACATTGTCTTGTCCACATAATACTTGTCTTCTTCGCGAACTTGCGCGAAATCCGAAATTCCGTAAGGTATGAGCTTGTACGATGCCATGTCTCTGAAAAATTACAAACAGTGACAAAAATACGAAAAATTGGCTATATCACAACTAATCTGAAACCCTCAGGACCCTCCCTATTCACACCGACTTTTCGGGGCAAATGAAAAATTTTTGTTCGTTTTCGGGAAAGGTTCTATATATTTGTGGACAATTTTGCACGAGGCTGACTTTAGAATGAAGGTTGATTCTGAAATATCAGAAATCACAATATGGAACAGGTTTAGGGAAGGGGACACCGAGGCGTTCTCCCTCCTCTATGATCTGTATGTCGACGAGATGTATCGCTATGGGATGAAAATCGTTTCCGACAGGGACAAACTGACGGACGCTATCCATGACGTTTTCGTGAAATTGTTCAGTGCCGTAAGGCTGCCATCGGACATCAGAAGCCCCAAGGCATATCTCTTCCGGTCTCTCCGGGGTCAGATTTACGACAATCTCAGGCGTGGGGGGGGCAGATTACCTTCCACAAGTCTTGATAACATACCTTTCAACGTCGAGTGGAGGCTTTCGGATGATGCCGCGTGCGAACGTGAGAATCGTGCCGAAACGGAGGAGAAATACAGACGCGCGCTGTCAATCATGACGGACAGGCAGAAAGAGGCGGTTTACCTTCATTATTCCCTAGGCTTCTCTTTCGAGGAGACCGCCGCTCTGATGGACATGAACGTCCAGTCTGTCAGGAATCTTATGTCCAGGGCTCTTGCAAAGGTCAGGAAAGTGATGTCTCTGGCTGTCTTCCTGAGTCTCTTTGTCTGATTCTACTTAGTAAAGTTTTTGTTCTGATGAAAAAAGTGTGGCAGTGTGAGTATAAACTCACGCTGCCAGCAGTCTATGATGCTGTTGTATTGTCCATGGGTGTTATGGATAGGGAGAGTATATCCGACAATTCGACAACATTGGCAACTAATAACTGATGAAAATGAGTAATAAAGATAATCTGACGGACGAAATCTTCTCTGTAATGGAGCCCATCGAGGAGCACATCAGCGAATCGGACAGAGTGAGACTGTGGATTTCGATTGACCGGGACTACAGAATTGTGGGAAGGCGGAATAGGCGCATGAGGGTCTTCTTTCGGACTCTTGCGGCAGCAGCGGGGATTGCTGCGACTGTCGTTGTCAGCGTGCTTGTGAACCGCGAGTTTGCCGCAGGCGATGTGCATGGTGTTTTTGGCCCTCAACTAGTGGCTGACTATTATCCTGAAAAATATAGTGAGATACAAATCGTCCTTCCTGGCGACACCCTGAAGGTCACTGGGAATGCAGAAATAACCTATGATGAAAACTTGTTGTCAATAAGTTCCGACGGGGCGTTGCATTCGTATGAAATCGCCGCCGCGGACGAAATTCACAAATTGTCCGTGCCTTACGGAAAGACAGCCCTCCTGAGGCTGGCGGACGGTACGAGCCTGCATCTTAATGCCGGCTCTGCCATTGCATTCAAGGCTGGGATGCCCGGGAAGTCTAGGGTTCTCTATCTCAATGGGGAGGCCTACCTCGACGTGGCACGGGACGAAGACCGTCCGTTCGAGGTAATTACGGACAGGATGAATGTTTCCGTGCTCGGGACCAGCTTTAACGTGGACGCATACCATGGCGAGGAGAGCCAAAGCGTGGTGCTTGTTTCCGGCCGGGTCAAAGTCGGTTCAGAACGTCTGGACGGGGAGTATGTGATGAGACCTAACCAGAGGTTCAGCGTTGCCCGTTCAGGGGGTGTGGATGTTAAGACCGTGAATCCGGAAGACTATGTGTGTTGGACTGCCAATTTTCTGAAATTCAATCGTTCAGACATCGCGGATGTCCTCAGGCGTCTCGCGCGCAGCTACAATGTTGAGTTCTTATGCGATGACTCTGTCAGGGGACTTTCCATAACTGGGGCCTTGGACGTCTCAGGAGATTGCGTGAACGCTTTGGAAAACCTTTCAATTGTCTCCGGAATATCCTATCGGAAGGAAAAGGACGGAGTCTATGTCATAACTATGTGAAAACACTGAAAAATCAGAATTAATTAACCATATAAATCAATCTAATACTAATGGACAGAATAAGGAAACTTACCGGTTTCATTCGCAGGAGTTGTCTTGTCCTGGGCATTGCGCTGTTTGGCTTGAGCGCTGCCGCTCAGACCAAAGGCATCACCATTTCGGTGAAGAATACTCCCGCCGTGGAGGTTCTCAAAATGCTTGAGCGTGATTACGGCTATGTCTTTCTCTACAACGAGGATGAAGTCAAGCTTGACAGGAGCGTGAGCGTTAGCGTGAAGAATGCAGGCATTGCCGAAGTCATGGACAAAGTCCTTTGGAAAGGACTGGACTACAAGGTAAGGGGACGTCAGGTCATCATCACCAAAGAACCCGACCGGGCTCCACGGAGTACGGATGCGGGGAAGAAGGAGTCCAATCCTGAACGAAAGATCAAAATCTCTGGAATTGTAACCGATGCCAATGGTGAACCGCTTCCTGGGGCCGGTGTCATGCTGAAGGGAACCGGAAAAGGTGCCGTGACCGATGTCGACGGGCGCTTTTCCATTGAAGCGGGCAGTTCTGACGTGCTTGAAGTGTCCTACATCAACTATGTCACCCAGGATATACCTGTAGAGGGAAAATCTGATTTCAACATCATGCTGAAGGAAGACACAATGTCCATCCAGGAGACGGTCGTGGTGGGTTACGGCACGCAGAAAAAGGAGAGCGTCGTCGGATCCATAGCGCAGGCAAAGGGGGAACAGTTGATGCGGTCCGGCGTTCAGGGGAACGTGGGCCAGATGCTTTCGGGACTTATGCCCGGACTTTCGACCCAGACCGTGTCCGATATGCCGGGTAACGATGACCCGACCATCACCATCAGAGGACTTTCCTCCTGGAACGGCTCTTCGCCGCTGGTGCTCATCGACGGGGTGGAGCGTAAGATGTCGGACATCGATGCCGGACAGATTGAAAGCATATCCGTGCTGAAGGATGCCTCTGCTACGGCCGTGTTCGGAGTCAAGGGAGCGGAAGGCGTGATCCTCGTCACCACAAAGCGTGGAAAGGAAGGACGGGCAAGCGTCTCGTTCTCGGCCAACGCCACATTCAAGGTGATTGGTGATATGCCCGACCTTCAGGATGCTTACGACACCTATCGTTATCAGAATGAACTGGTTGAGAAGTCACTCCCGTACGACGAGGCAAGCTGGGGCTATTATTCCCCTGTCGGAGAGACCAACAAATACCGTTATCCGTCTTCGCGCACCGAGGCCGATCTCTATCCTAACATCAACTGGCCTGATGCCATCACCAAGGATTTCGCCATGACGCAGAGGTATGACCTTAACGTGACGGGCGGAACCAAGTTCGCCAAGTACTTTGCCGCCATCTCCTATCTGAAGGATGACGACCTGTTGAAGTCCGGAGATAATGACAATCTGCCGTTCAATCCACAGTTCGGATTCCAGCACTACAACATAAGGCTGAACGTGGACCTTAACTTCACGCCATCGACAATTGTCAGCGTCAATCTTGCAGGCTCTTTCAGGATGAGGGACGAGGTGCCAACACAATATGGTGAGATATGGAATGCCTTCTACAGCCTGTCACCGTCCATATTCCCGATACAATATGAGGACGGTGCTTATGGCAAACCTTATGGCGGTACGGAAAAAAACCCTGTCGCAGTGCTTTCCGGTGCAACTAATTTTCAGAAAAAGAATACTTTCCAGATGATGTCGGATGTCACCTTGAAGCAGAAACTTGACTTCATCACCAAAGGGCTCTCCGTGTCGGGAACATTCTCGTTTGATACCAGATTCCTCTCTGAAAGGAACTTCGGCTGGTCGAATGTGCTCTCCAAGGCAGTCGACAGAAACACGGGCTCGGTGATCTATGATCCTCCTACAGGCAACAACGATATGGACTATTATCCCGCACCGCCTTGGTTCGGCGGCGAAGAACTGTCCGTGAACAGCACCGTACGCCGCATCTATTACAAGGCTCAGGTGGACTATGCCCGCAGTTTCGGCAAACATGACGTGACGGCGCTCGCCCTTATGAGCCGCGAGCAGATGGCGGACGGAAGCGAGTTCCCCCACTATCGTGAAGACTGGGTGGGAAGACTTACCTACGCATTTGACAACCGCTATTTTGTGGAGGCCAACGGCTCGTACAATGGGTCGGAGAAGTTCGCCGCAAAATACCGCTTCGGATTTTTCCCATCGTTGGGTCTTGGCTGGCAGATTTCGGAAGAGCCTTTCTTCAAGCCATTGAGGAAGGTTGTCGACAGATTTAAGTTCCGCTATTCCATCGGACAGGTCGGAAGCGACAATTTCGCGGCACAGCGATGGGCCTACATGAGCACATGGGCTGTCGGCGACAACAACGCCAAGGGCGTGTTCGGAACTATCTACCAGGGCCCTTATGGCAACTCTCAGGGAGCAAGCTACCTTCAGTATAAGGAGTCTCAGGTGGGCAACTCGGATCTGCAGTGGGAAGTCTCCACGAAGCAGAACATCGGAATCGAGTTCGCCTTCTTCAACCAGTTGATTGCCGGTTCCTTTGATTTGTTCCAGGACAATAGGGACAAGGTCTTCTTGTCTGCGGACAAGCGTGCGAACAGCGTCCCGGCATATTTCGGGGCTGCCCCAGTGGCGGCGAATCTGGGCAAGGTGCGTAACCGTGGATTCGAACTTGATGTGACTCTGCGCCGTTCATTCGGTGAATGGACTCCATGGCTGCGCTATACCTTCGCGCATGCAAAGGAAGTGATCATATCCATGGACGATCCGGAACTTATACCAGACTACCAGAAGAACGAGGGCTTCAGGATCGATCAGCCCAAGACTTATGTCGATCAGGACAAGTTCATCACGAGCTGGGATGACGTCTACGGACGGGTAGGTGGAGAAAATAACACGACAAGACTTCCTGGAAGCGCGGTAAGCATTGATTATAATGCCGATGGAGTCATCAATGAGAATGACAAGATACCTTACGGCTATCCTTCGCACCCCGAGAATACCTACAACATCTTCCTAGGTCTCGACTACAAGGGCTTCAGCGCTCAGGTTCAATTTCTTGGTGTTTATAATATCTCCCACAATTACTTCTCCAATGGTAGGACAGCCATGACAAAAAGCGCATTGGCGCCTTTCGCCAGTCCGATGTTGTGGGATTATTGGACTCCGGAAAATACGGATGCGGTTTATGCATTGGGCGGCGGCACCTCGACACGCGGGATGTGGTTTGACGGATCATACCTGCGTCTCAAAAGTGCGGAACTCTCCTACACGTTCACCGGCAAGATCCTTCGCAAACTGCGCGTGTCGTCCCTGAAACTCACTGCGGCAGGCCACAACCTGTTCTTCTGGTCCAAGATGCCCGAAGAGCGTGAGGAGTACAACTACACGAACGCCTATCCTCCTCTGAAAAGATTCAGCTTCGGTCTGAACGTCACATTCTGAAACATGAGATTTGATTGAGAAAGATATGATTAAGAGTATATATAAAACACTGATACTGATCTGTTTGTCAGTTTCCTGCCTGTCAGTGGCCTCATGCAGCGACTATCTGGACAAGTCCCCTGACGCTGGCCTAAGCGAGGAGGACATCTTCGGCTCATTCGAAAAGTTCCAGGGCTTCATCGAGAATGCCTACTACTGCATGCATGACCCTATAACCACAGGTCCTTTCAATTTTGCCGATGATGTGGTGTCGACGAAGGCATGGTACATCGACAACATCACCAATGATTACCGTACGTTCTACGACATCAACCAGACCTACTTCTATGCCTATAAAGGTTTGAGCGGCAACAATAGGTACAACATAGACCCATGGAAGGGCGGAGGCAGCAATGGTGAAACCAACCTCGGCTATTGGGAAGGCGGGTGGCTCGGAATCCGCAAGGCCAACCTTGCCCTGGAGCACCTTGACATGCTGAAAACCCCTTACGGGAACGTGAATATTGAAGAACAGCGCAAGCTTATAGAGGGGCAGGCCCTGATGCTTAGGGGGATACTGCATTTCAACATCATCCGCATCTGGGGCGGAATGCCTTACATTACGACAGCGCTCTCTCCTGACGAGGAACTGCGTTACCCGCGCCTGAACTATCACGAATCTTCTGACAAAATAGAAGAGGACCTGCTTCGCGCAGCGGAACTTCTGCCGGATGACTGGCAAGACACTCCCACGGGACAGATGACCTACGGAACCAACAAGGACCGCTTCACCAGGGGTGCTGCCTATGCGGCTTTGGGCAAGGCCATGCTCTATGCGGCAAGTCCGCTCATGAACGGCACGGTAACGGGATCCTACACCTACAACGAGGACTATCTCCACAGGGCTGTCAAATATCTCGGCAAGGTTCTGGAGAAGTCCGAGATTATGGGCGGCAGTGTTTATGGACTGGAAGATTGGAAAGACTACAGCGGGCTTTTCTACCGCCGCAATTCCGAGATACCATGCTCAGGGAAAGAAGGGGTTCTGAATGTCCCTCAGGTGCGGTCGCAACCCGTGATGATAGGCGATACTAATCAGCGTATGAATTCATGGATTGATGTCTGCGGCGCCACGGAGAACTATGTGCAGAACTTCGGCATGAGCAACGGCGAGCCGTTCGACCCGTCTGTCTATGACAATCCTTCCGTTGACCCTTGGGCTGACCGGGATCCGCGTTTCTACACCAACATAGTGACAGACCGCTCTATATTGATGAAGCAGAACAACAATGAGACGAAAGCCGAACTTTATGTCGGAGGTCAGGACTATGGTGAGGAGAAAGGCACCATCACGGGCTACATGTGGAAGAAATATCGTGATGAGTACATCTATCCCGGCAGTGGAGACTGGTACAATTGTATGCAGCGGCTCCCTGTGATCAGGCTTGCTGATGTTTATCTTATGTATGCCGAGGCCGCGAATGAGCTGTATGGTCCGGACGGAATTCCCGAAGAGTGCCGGGTCACTGCCGTGCAGGCCTTGAAGGCTGTGCGGGAGAGGGTGAAGAATGAGGACGGCACATCCCTTCCGACTCCGGATCATCTCGTTGCCTCGAAGGAGGAACTCAGGGAAACCATCCGCCGGGAAAGGGCAGTGGAGCTTTGTTATGAGAACCACAGGTGGTATGACACCCGCCGTTGGTATGTCGCGCACCTGCCCGAGTACAAGGACATAAAGATCCTTGCGTATGACAAGGATCACACCTACTACTCCGTGGAATCCTACCACACACCCCGCATATTCGAGCAGAGGCACTATTGGTTCCCTTTAAAGCGCGAACAATCCTACATATATGGGGGCTTCTATCAGAATCCCGGTTGGGAATAATCATTAACAGACCATTGAATAATGAACAGAACAGAATATAACCACAGGTTCCGCTGTACGGCAGCAAACGGCCTGAAAGGCGTTTTCGCCTCGGTGCTGCTGATGGGAAGCATCGTGTGCTCGGCTCAGGATGGGAATGTCGCGGCAGGCGATGCCGACACGCTCAATCTGGTGTTCAAGACCGTCACCGAAAAACTGGCTCCCGGAAGTGTCTCTTCCATTGACATACCCCAGATAGTCAAGAAAGACAATTATTCCGGAGTCTCTACCCTCATCTCATCCTATGGGGCGGGTCTCTTGTCTGGATTGAACCTTTATGGTGTCGGTGATGTCCTCGTGCTGATAGACGGACAGCCACGCGACATAGACAATCTCCAGCCGGAGGAGATAGAGAGCGTCACCCTGCTGAAGGACGTCAACTCCACTGTCCTTTACGGATCGCAGGCCAAGAACGGCATTCTCTCGATTGTAACCAAAAGGGGCAAGGTCTCCGAGAAGGACATCCGTTTCGGAGTTGAGACCGGAGTGCAGGTGCCGATCCGGCTTCCGCAATATTTGGGCTCCCGCGAATATATGACCCTCTACAACGAGGCGTTCCTCAACGATTCCCCTAGCAGCCGGCCACCGTTCAGACCTTCTGAAATAGCGAAATATGACGGCAGCAATCCTTACCGCTATCCTGATGTGGACTACTACAGTTCGGACTTTCTGAAGCCGATGACCAATTCCACGAGGGTGCTGGGTGAGTTCACCAGCGGAAACGACGTGGCACGCTTCTATGCAAATGTAGGCTGGGAGAACCATGACAAACTCTACAAGGTTGACGACTACAGCACCGCCTACAACCGTTTCAAGATACGGAGCAACATTGACTTCAATATCACCCCTTCCTTGAAGAGCTTTGTCGATGCTTTCTTCGTCTTTGACCTGGATCAGAATCCGCGTACCGATTACTTCACTCTAGCTTCGACTCTCCGTCCCAACGACTACACTCCGCTACTGTCTGTCGATCTTTTTGAAGATCCTTCCCTGTTGGAGGGCGTTGATATCATCGACGGAAAGGGAATAATGGGCGGGCACACTGTGTCCGGGAAAAATAGCTACGGCAAGAATATCTACGGCGAACTGAACCGCAGCGGCTACCAGCGGGATTACCGCAGGACAATGCAGTTTGACATCGGACTTGTCTATGACCTTTCAAAAATAACGAAAGGACTCTCTGTGAGGGGTACAATGAACATCGACACCTACGGCGGATATTCCGAGGCCATCGAGAACACCTACGCCCTATATGAGCCTGTCTGGAGCGATGCCACAGGCAAGATATTCAAAATCAACCGAATAAACCAGGACACCAAGACCGGTGTCATGACCCTTAAGTCAGGCACGTTCAGCCGCGGGATAGGTGCGAACATATCCGCTGACTACAAGCGCACATTCGGAGGCAAGCACAGCGTCTCGGCGTCAGTGCTCGGATTCTACAGCTACCGTTCCGTAGAAAGCAGCGCCTATTCCGACAGGAACTCCCACATCGGATTCAATGCGGCGTACAGCTATGACAATAAGTTCTTGGTGGATTTCAGCGGCGCCCTGATACATTCCCTGAAATTGGCTCCGGGACACAAGAATGCCTTCTCTCCAACATTGGGCTTGAGTTGGATTCCCGTAGGATCGACCAGACAGAATGACTTCGGGTGGATTAATTTCCTCAAGCTCAAGGCTTCGGCTGGCATCTTGCACACTGACACCAACTTGGGTTATAATCTCTGGAAATACACCTATTGGGGATCCGGATTCTTCGGCACCGGCGACAATGACGGCTACAGCTTCGAGGCCCGTCAGGCAGTGGAAGGCAACTACAACCTGGGCATGGAGAAGATGAAAAAGCTCAATGTCGGTCTCGAGACCCGTCTCGCGGCAAATTCCCTGTCACTGAACGCTAATTTCTTCTATGTCATTCACGACGACCTTGTGATGCAGAGGAAGAGTTACTATCCGCAGATGCTCGCATCGCGTATTCCTTACGAGAACTACGGCAGAAATGACTATACGGGTATGGATCTGTCAGTGGGGTATGTGAAGAACTTCGGAGAGGTGAAGTTCAGCTCCATGCTCAACCTGCTCTATGCAACGTCAAAGGTTGTGCGCACGGACGAGGCTTACAAAAATGACTACCAGAACCGTACAGGCAAGGCTCTCGACACGTTCTGGGGCCTGCGCAGCTGGGGATTCTTCAGGACTGACGAGCAGGCGGAGGCGTCCAACCAGCTTTTCGGAAGCGTGAAGAAAGGAGACATCAGATATGCCGACAAGGACGGAGACGGATATGTCAATGACGACGACGTCATCGCTCTGGGAAATTACAATCCGCGCTGGGTCGGGACTCTGAACATGAGCGCGGAATGGAGGGGACTAACCTTGTTCGTTTCCGCTTCCACGCGCCTCAAGTACAACTGGGTGATGAGCGGCGACTATTTCCGTGTCAACGGTGACATGAAATACTCCGAGATCGTGCGGGGACGCTGGACCGAGGCGACTGCGGACACAGCGACCTATCCCCGTCTTTCCGCCCAGTCCAATGAAAACAACTTCCGTGATTCGGACTTCTGGATGCGTGACGGAAACTGCTTCTCGCTGGACCGCCTGCAGTTGAGCTATCTGCTGCCTTCATCGCTGTTCGCCGGCTCCATAGTGAAGGACATCCGTGTATATCTCAGGGGTGACAACCTCTGGTTCATCTCCGAAGATGCCAAGTACCGCCAGACGGGATACTGGAACACGCGCAACGTGGCTCTGGGCCTTAACATATCATTTTGATAAAGAACCAAGAATATGAAATTTTTCAATAATATATGTCTGATCGCTGCAGCGGCATTCACGCTGTGCTCCTGCAGCAACATGTTCACTCTGGAGGAGGACAACAATTATGACATCGGGGAAGTGAACGAAATTCCGGAAAGGGTCTTGGGCTTTCTTGACATAGCTTACACGGCTCTCCCGACTGACTATTCCTACACGGAGTGCGCCACGGACGATGCCGTGATGAACGAGTACAACAACGAGTATCACCGAATGGTAAACGGCGGCTGGGGCCCTACCTTTGACCCTCTGTCCGTCTGGGAGAATTCATACAAGGCCATTGACGGCATCAACCGCTTTTTCGAGATCCTGCCGCAGACCACCATTTCCAAGGACCCTGAAGATGATGCGGCCTACCGCAACCGCTGGACGGGCGAGGCTTACGGAATGCGGGCCTATCATCATTTCGTTCTGCTGCGCCATTATGGCGGAGTGGGAGTATCCGGCAGAAAACTGGGAATACCCTACCTTGACAAAAGCCTGAGCCGCGACAGCGAGGAATGGAAGCAGCTGCGCCGTCCTTCCTATCAGTCCACGGTAGAGTCCATATCCAAGGATCTGGATGTAGCCATCTGGTTGCTCCCGGAAAAGTACGAGGGGGATGACAGGGTGACGGGATGGAAAAACCGCAACCGTATGGACAAGCGCATCGCATTGGCAATCAAGGCGCAGCTTTACATGCATGCGGCCAGCCCTGCCTACAACGACGGCTACTACAACATGGAGTACTGCGACTCCGCAATGTTGTATTCCGCCAAACTGATTGCATTGAATGGAGGTCTCGACGGATTGGGACAGACCGACAACACTCTTTTCTGGACAAGCGACAACATTCCTCAGGACGTGCTGTGGCGCACTAACCAGACGGACGGGACAGAAATTGCCGATTCCCGTGAGGCCCGCAACTAT
This sequence comes from Bacteroidales bacterium UBA6360, assembly GCA_002440085.1. Taxonomy (GTDB): domain Bacteria; phylum Bacteroidota; class Bacteroidia; order Bacteroidales; family UBA932; genus Cryptobacteroides. The sequence continues at coordinate 16,071 of DJRM01000006.1, read as the reverse complement.
CCTCCGTCGCGTTACGGCAAGGGACAGGTGAACCCTACCCAGGATTTTGTGGATGCCTTCCCTGACAAGGACGGCTACCCTATAACGCAAAGTTCGGTATATAACTCCACTCAGCCTTATATAAATCGCGACCCCCGTCTTGCACGCACTGTCATCTACAACGGGGCATCGTTCGGCAACACTCCGAGCACTGCTTCGGACAACAAGATATACACGGCCAAAGAGGACACCAAGGACGGAATTGAAAACCCTGAGGCGACCCGCACCGGCTACTACCTGCGCAAGACCCTGCGCCCCGACTTCGTGATAAACGATCCGAACAAATGGCCTGTAGGGCAGAGGACCATCCGTCCGATCATACGCTTCACCGAGATTTATCTCATCTATGCGGAAGCGGCCACGGCCTCTTATGACGCTGACGGCACGTCCGAGTATGCGGACTACACGGCCCGCGACATCATCAAGGCCATCAGAAAGAGGGCCGGCCTAGGACGCTCCGACACTTATGCCTCCACTCTGCCGGCATCCGAGTTCATGGATCTGGTGAGGAACGAAAGGCGCATTGAACTTTCATTCGAGGGTTCCCGCTTCTATGACCTGCGCCGTTGGAAGGCAAAGATCAACGGGCCGGTGTCCCGCGCCTTTTTCCAGCAGAAGAACGGCACATCGGCTCCGCAGATTTCGCCCGTAGAGGGCGAGGACCGCATGTATGCCACCTTCACCTACTACGCGCCCCTTCCGGAAAAGGAACTGCTGAAATCCCCGAAATTGGAACAGAACCACTATAACAATTAAAAATCAGCCATTCAGATGAATAACAGTAGAACGAACAGATTCTTCCTCCTGTGCCTGTCGGCCGGTGTGGCCATGACCGCCTGCCAGAGCCGTTTGCCGGAATTCGAGGATTTTGAATATACGACAACGTACTTTGCCTTCCAGTATCCTATGCGCACCATAGTGCTGGGCGAGTCGGAGTACTATGACCTGACAAACGATCACAACCACAGGTTTCAGATTCAGGCGGCCATGGGCGGGGTCCGTGACAACAAGGAAGACATCATCGTAAATTTCGAGGTGGAGCCGAATCTGCTTGAAAAACTCTCGGGAGAGTCCTCCACGACAAAGGAGAAGTTCAATCTCAAGATGCTTCCTTCCACCCATTATGAACCTCTCGGCACCGACAAGATGGTGATTGAGAAAGGCAACTTCAGCGGCGGCGTAACTGTCCAGTTGACAGACGCCTTCTTCGAGGATCCTCTTTCATATCAGAACTGCTATGCCCTGCCCATACGCATAACCAAGGCGACTACAGATTCAGTGCTGGTCGGGAGTGTATATACGTCGCTTACGTCAGGACTCCCGGCATGGACAGAAAAATGGGGAGGCGCCGATCCACGTCAGTCAACCCAGTGGAGCGTGAAGCCTAAAAATTTCACCATCTACGCCGTGAAATATGTCAACCCCTATCATGGCACCTACCTGCGTCGGGGCATGGAGCAGGTTGAAGGCGAGACCGAAGGCAAAGGATATGGCTGGGAAGGCGGGTACATCGAAAAGACCAACTTCAGGCCGCTGCTTCAGACGCGCGGGATGCACCGTCTGCTTTATACGGACCGCCTCGCCGTGTCCTCATTGAAGTTCCGTGCCCTTATAGATGTTGACGAAAAAGACAATACAGTCAGGATAACCACCGACGAGGGCAGCGAAAATGCCATCAGCGGCAACGGCAAGTTCGTGAAGGACACTGAAGAGTGGGGCGGCAAGAAACGCATTGCCTTTTACCTGGACTACAAGGTGAAGTCTGCCGACAAGACCTATGCGGTGAAGGACACATTGGTGTTTCGCGACAACGACGTCGCGTTCGAGGAGTTCACGCCCACCGTTTCAAAGTAATGGAAATGATAGATGATAATATTATGAATAAGAGGAAACTTACGGGATATATAGTGTGCCTTGCTGCGGCGGCGGGAGCATTCATCTCCTGTGGCAAGAGCATGGCGGATGGTCTTCTGCCCAAAGTGGACATAAGGCCGGAACAGGATATCAATAAGGTGGATACCACCTACATCTATGACCTCTGGGGAATAAATTGGAACGGAACCGCAGCTGACAATCTTCTGTACGCCAAACAGTTGCGCCATAAGGCCATAATGTATATGGATGATATGGAGTATGACCAGAATGCAGCGGACATGGAATTTTTCTTCGACTCTCCGGAGCCGTATGCCTGCAGCAACTACCAGATTTGGCCCGGAACCACATACTCGGAGTCTCTGCAGAAAGAAATGGAAGAGACTCTGATATGGAGGGATCCGGATGCGAAATTTCCCGATAACCTGGTGTCCGGATATATTCATAACGGCGGCCAGTTTTATGAACTTATGGCCGACTTGCGCAAGCAGTGGGTGATAGACAGGATTGTGGAAAAGTGCATAGAGCAAGCCCGGGAAACAGAGAGGAAAGACAGAGGCTTTGTTTTCGGGGGAGTGGCATGGGACATCCCGGGACTGGCGTTCGCCGGAGTGGATCTTCCTGCCAAGTATAACGGCGAGCCGCCCAAGATCGAAGGCATGCACTACGACTATGACACTTATGTTGAAGGCCGTGCGGCCTATTTCAAGAAGCTCTTCAGCGAGATAAGGAAAATATGGCCGGGAGCCAGATTCATTTTCGAGCCTACGAGCATCTATTCCCACTGGATAAAGGATGTCGAGAACCGTCCCGACGCCAAGGAACTCATGCCGGATCTTCTGATACAGGAAGGCTCCGGAATGGGAGGCGGCGACATTCAGTTTGTTGACGACAAAAACATTTTCAACTCCCCTCTTTTCAAGGATATGCCCGAGGCCCGGCTGCGTTCCATGCTGGGATGCACCACTCCTGACGTATGGAGAGAAGACCGCAACAGAATCATTGCAGGAAATGCGGCCGCAGTGGGTTCGACCTTCTTCTGGAAATCGCGTTTCGGCGGCACGGGAGACATGCCAAGCTATCAAAGCATCAGGGAAGTGCCTGACAGGCTGAAACTTATCAGGGTCGTTTCCATCTGGGAAAACAAGAATGCTACGCCGCTGGACCAGCGCAAATGGGATTCCTCGACAGGCATTTACACATCTCCTACAGCCTATCTCTCACCGGACGGCTATGCCGCGGTGCAGTACGAGACAGGGCGCATCTTCGTTGTCTTCAACAAGGCTGACGGGAAAATCGTGTTTCCTCCCGCAGTCGGCAAGCGTGTCTTTAACACAGACGACATGTTCATGGAATGGGGCGAGGTCGATGACATAGAAGTGTCTCTTGACGGGGTGATGACATTGAAGAACCCTGAGGGAGTCGGTGAAGGATATATTCTTAAGTAATCACATAATAAACGACAATAGAAAATGAAAAGATTTAACATTGCGGGTTGGAGACTTGGAGTGGCAGCTCTTGCATTGGTGGCGTTCGCCGGGTCATGCAGCCCGTCAGCCAAGGATGACATCGAAGTGGCCGGATACTTCGAGATGTCGGAGGAAAGCACAAAGCAGTTCAAAGACGGTGTCGATGTAGACTACCATCAGAAGACAGTGACGTTCAACTTCAAGACGAATTACAGTTGGAAAGCCTCCGTGGTCTATCTCTCGGATGATGAAGGCTGGTGCTCGGTGCGTCCTGCGGAGGAACAATCCAACGGGGAAACGAGCTTTGATTTGGTCATAGACCAGAACGAAGGCCAAGTAGCCCGTGAGGCCACGCTGAAACTCACCGCCGGGGAATACAGCGGGACAATGAGCATCAAGCAGGCTTCAAGCATTTTCTTTGAAGTCTCGTCCGATGAAGACCTGTCCAAATACCCTGCTGCCGGAGGTATGATCCAGATCAAGGTGCGCGCAAATGTCCCATACACCCAGACTGTGAGCACGACGGGTAAGGATTGGATAAAGCATGCCGAGACACAGCCCGATGAGACGGATCCATATACCCATATTGAGGTCTATAAAGTTTACGAATACGATAATGAGGAGTCTCCGCGCTCTGCATCCATCGAGTTCAAGGGCGAGGGTATCCGCGGCAAGAAGACCATGGTGATTAACCAGAAGAACAGGCCGAACCCATACCTTATCGCCGATCCGGGCGGAAAGTCCTGGCTGTTGCTTGACATGGAGAACGCAGGTCTTATACCTGCCTATGACAATGAAAACCCTGTTGACTATCCGTTCAAACCAGATGGAATACTCGCGGCGGGCACTGAGGTTTCATCTATTGTAGATAATCCTAATCCAAGCGGAATCAACACCTCCGGCAAATGTGTGATTTGGAATTATCCTTTGGACGGCAAAGGTGGAGTCAACCAATGGTGGGAAGGTGGATTCGCTGTTTCGGACAATACCAAATACATAGATCTTACCCGTTGGGACCGTATGTCATTCGATGTTTACTATGAGTGTGACGTAGCGGATGTCGAAGGCATCTATGAATACCGCTTCTACTTGGGTACAAAAAGCGGTGATGTCAAGGTTGAAGTCGGCTCGCAGGACCTTCGTAAAGGCCAGTGGCATAGGATTACTGTGTATTTCAAGGATCTGAACTTCGAAGGCAAAGATCGGAGCATTTTGGAGCAAAGCCAGTCATTCAGAACTCTGTTCAACTGGTGGCAATATAAAAGCAAGCCGCGGATTTACCTTGACAACTTCACCCTTGAACGCGACATTGATCTTGGCGAACAATAGTAGTACTTATTAAGTTTTATATAATTAAAGCAGCCCCTTGATTCCGCTGTTATGGAATCAAGGAGCTGTTATTTAGGAATAAAATAATCTGCATATCACTACAGACACGAAATGAAAAAAATAATACTCATAATCCTCTCCCTCGGTCTTGCCATTGCCGCAGCGGCGCAGGAAGTAAAGGAAATCGACATCCTCCCCGGCGAGAAATGGTGGGGCGGGGCGAGCGGACTTGGAGAGAAGATGCCGTACAGCGAGGTGGAAGCTGACCTGCAATGGCAGAACTTCAATAGCCAGACTACCCCGCTGCTCGTCTCCAGCAAGGGACGATACATCTGGTGCGACGGCCCGTTCCGTTTCAGTGTAAAGGACGGAAAGCTCAGCGTTGACGCCGCAAGGGGAAAGGTTGAGCTTGTCTCAGCGGGAAGCACTTTGAGGGAAGCCTATCTTGCCGCCTCCGGGAAGTACTTGGCGCCGGACGGCAAACTGCCGCCAGTCATGTTCTTCTCGAAGCCGCAGTACAACACCTGGATTGAACTGATGTACGACCAGAACCAGGCGGACATTCTGGAATACGCAAGGGGCATTGTCGGCAACGGCTTCCCCGCTGGCATACTGATGATCGACGACAACTGGCAGAAGGACTACGGCAACTTTGAGTTCCGTCCGGACAAGTTCCCAGATCCCAAGGGCATGGTGGACGAACTCCACGCCATGGGCTTCAAGGTGATGCTGTGGATTAGTCCGTTCGTGTCCGCTGACAGCGAGGAATACAGGTTCCTGATGGATAAGGGATATCTGACCAAGAGAAAAGGCAGCAACATGCCGGCAATCCATGATTGGTGGAACGGGGCGAGCGCCTGCTACGACCTCAGCAACCCCGAAGCCTGCGCGCATCTTCGCGATGTCCTCAAGAAAATGCAGCGGGACTACGGCATCGACGGCTTCAAGTTCGACGCCGGGGATCCTGACCAGTATCAGGAGGACAAGATCACTGTCTTTGACGGCAAATCCTATGACGATGACCAGACCTTGCTCTGGTCAAGGCTCGGCCTCGATTTTCCTTACAATGAATTCCGCGCTTCATGGAAAGCGGGCGGGCTGCCTCTGGTGCAGCGCCTCGGAGACAAGAAATACTCTTGGGAGGGAGTCGCGAGCCTCGTGCCTTCGATGATAGCAGCAGGCCTGCTCGGCTATGCCTACACCTGCCCGGACATGATCGGTGGTGGGGAATACAAGAGTTTCCTCGGTATCGACCCTGAGGAATTCGACCAGTCGCTGATTGTCCGTTCCTGCCAGATACACTCGATGATGCCGATGATGCAGTTCTCCGTGGCCCCGTGGCGGATTCTGAACAAGGAGAACCTCGAAACATGCGTCAAATACGCCAAATGGCATGAGCAGCTCGGGGATTACATCCTCTCTTGTGCAAGGAATGCCGCTGTCACCGGTGAACCTATAGTGCGGCATATGGAATACTCATTCCCCGGCCAGGGTTTCGAAGACTGCAAAGACCAGTACATGCTCGGAGACAGATACCTCGTCGCTCCTGTCATGTCAGCGGAGAACGTCCGTACGGTGAAACTTCCCGAAGGAAAATGGCGCGATGACGAGGGCAAAATCTACAAGGGAGGGAAGGCCTACACCATCAAAGTGCCTCTTTCCCGCCTTCTCTGGTTCGAGCCTGCGGACAGGAACGCCTCCGCGGACAACGAATCATTCCGTCCAGGGGAAATATGGACGGACACGGAAGGGAAAATTATCAATGCCCACGGCGCTGGCCTGCTTTACCGTGACGGAAAATACTACATGTATGGCGAACACAAGAACCAGAGCGGACTGGCGCTTGACGGGGTGCACTGCTACTCTTCCACTGACCTTTACAACTGGAATGACGAAGGGCTTGCGCTGAAGGTGGACCCGGACGGCTCGGGTAGCGACATCGAGTCCGGCTGCATTCTGGAGCGTCCAAAGGTCATCTATAACGAAAAGACCGGCAAATACGTCATGTGGTTCCACCTTGAACTCAAGGGGCAGGCCTATGCCGCGGCAAGATATGGAGTCGCGACAGCCGACAACCCCGTCGGCCCGTTCAGGTTCCTTCGCTCCGGAAGGGTGAATCCGGGCAAATGGGCGCTGGATATAAATGACTGGCAGAAGGAGCAGGATTGGAGCGACCCGGTGTTTTGGGAAGTGGATACGGACCTTTACATCGCGAGCATAAGACAGGGGATGCTTTTCAAGAGGGACTTTTCCGGAGGGCAGATGGCTCGTGACCAGACCGTGTTTGTCGATGATGACGGCAAGGCCTATCACATCTATGCTTCGGAGGAGAACTACACCCTCCAGATAGCGGAGCTCACCGACGACTACACCGCCCACACCGGAAAGTATGCGCGTGCGTTTGCCGGACGTTCGATGGAAGCCCCTGCCATATTCAAGAAAGACGGCAAATACTATCTGATGATGTCTGGCTGCTCCGGCTGGGCTCCGAATGCGGCGAGGACAGCTGTTGCTGACAACATTTTCGGCCCGTGGAAAGAGCTCGGCAACCCGTGTTCGGGAGAGGGCGCGGAGCTGACCTACCGCTCCCAGAGCACCTACATTCTAAAGCTTCAGGAGACAAAGGATATCAAGCTCGGTGGCAGGGAACAGTACATCTATGTGGGTGACAGATGGAACCCTGACGATCTCATTGACTCTCGCTACATCTGGCTCCCGATACGCTTTGAGGGTGACCGCTTCCTCGTGGACTGGATGGGCGAGTGGAAGTATTGAAGCCGTGTGTGAAGGACTGAAATAGTTTCTGAGAAAAATTTATACGGCCAATGAGTATAAAACGCAAGTTTCTGCGGTCTATAACATCGTGGAATCGGGAGAATACGCCCGATTCTGCGTTGTGGCTAATAACTGATTACTTGTTGCTTGTGCCTGCGGCATGAGCGTTAACTATATCATAATGAAGAAAATAAAGGTCGGACTTATCGGTTATGGGCGTATGGGCGGATTCTTCGCGGACGAGTTCCAAAAGAGTGACAAATGGGAACTTAAGTACATCTGCGATGTTTCCGATGCTTCTCTGGGCATTGCCGCGGAGAAGTTTCCGGATGTTGTCCGGACCAAGGATGAGGACGAGATATTCAATGACCCCGAGGTGGAGGTTGTGGCTCTGACGGCTCTTGCCGACACGAGGCTCGGCCGCGTGCGGAAGGCTGTGGCGACGGGGAAGAACATAATAATGGAGAAGCCGATAGCCGACACCATAGAGCGTGAGTGGGAAGTCGTCAGGGAGACGGAGAACTCCGGACTCCTTTCGACGGTCGACTTGTATCTTCGTAACTCGTGGTATTACAACGATCTGAAGGACGTGATCCTCTCCGGTGAACTCGGTGAGCTTGCCATTGTCCGCCTTTGTCACATGACGCCCGGCCTGTCACCGGGTGAGGGTCATCACGAGTTCGAGGGGCCTGCGTTCCACGACTGCGGGATGCACTATATAGACATCGCGCGCTGGCTCACCGGCAGCGAGTACAAGACCTGGCATGCGCAGGCCATCCGCCTTTGGGAATGGAAGGACCCGTGGTGGCTCCAGACCCACGGGACGTTCGAGAACGGGGTAGTCTTCGACATCACCCAGGGTCACAACTACGGTCAGTTGGCGAAAGTCCAGACCCATAACTCCTACGCTGACATCATCGGTACGAAGGGTATAGCCCGGATGAGCCACGACTTCAAGACGGCCGTGGTCGACATCCACGGAGTCACGCGCACGGAGAGGATAGAGCGGCCGTACGGGGGAAAGAACATCGACAAACTCATCGACGTCTATGCCGACTGCCTGCGGAACGGGACGACCGACCCGAGGCTTCCGTCTCTGCGGGACGCGGCCATTGCGTCGGAGTTTGCGTGGAAGATGCTCGACGATGCCCGGACGCACGATATGCCGATGAAGGGCACCCACGAGGAACTGGAACAGATCTGGGAGCGCAGGCGCACAGCGACCGAAGGCTATGGGCTTATCCGTCAGCACTGACAGCCACTCTGGCTCCGTCCTGAATCCGCCGGCTGTCCGGATTGACAGACAGCCATACCACAGAGATTTTTATTAACACAAATACCAATTAGAATCATGTCTAAAGAACTATCCAGAAGATCATTTCTGAAAGTCGGAGCCGCAGCCGCGGCAGGTCTTGCCGTCGCTCCGAACGTCCTCTTTGCCGGCAACTCTGAGAGCGAGGCTGACAGGAAGCCCAAGAAGCCCCTTGACAGAAAGCTCAAGATTCTCGCTGTGGGCATCGGCGGAAGGGGAGCGAGCGTGCTCCAGGCTCTTGAAACGGAGGACATCATAGGACTGTGCGACGTTGACTGGAAATATGCCGACCACGTCTTCAAGCGCTATCCGAAGGCAAAGAGATATAACGACTACCGCGTGATGTTCAAGGAACTTCTCCCTGAATGTGACGCTGTGATGTGCGCGACCGCCGACCACACCCACGCGATCATCTGCGCGGAGGCTCTTGCAGCCGGCAAGCACGTCTACTGCGAGAAGCCTCTCACCCACACGGTGTATGAGTCAAGGCTTCTGACAAAACTTGCAGCGAAGGCCGGAGTTGCCACCCAGATGGGCAATCAGGGCGCGTCCAATGAGGGCGTGCGGCTTGCCTGCGAGTGGATCTGGAATGGTGAGATCGGCGAGGTGACCAAAGTTGACGCCTTCACCGACCGCCCTATCTGGCCGCAGGGTCTTGAGCGCCCGGCAGAGCAGATGAGCGTGCCTTCGACCCTCAATTGGGACGCGTTCATAGGCCCTGCCCCGATGCGTCCGTACCATTCCATCTACACCCCGTGGAACTTCCGAGGCTGGTGGGACTTCGGCACCGGTGCCCTCGGCGACATGGCCTGCCACATTCTCCACGCTCCTTTCAAGGCTCTGAACCTTGGCTATCCTATCCACGTACAGGGTTCTTCAACCAAGCTTCTCAGCGAGTCCTGCCCTTCGGCGCAGCACGTGAAATACGTCTTCCCTGCCCGCGACAACATGCCTAAGGTTGCGATGCCGGAGGTTGAGCTGAACTGGTACGACGGCGGCCTTCTTCCAGACAGACCGGAGGGACTTCCTGCGGGAGTGGATATGAACTACTGGGGCGGCGCCGTGATTTTCCACGGCACGAAGGACACGCTCATCTGCGGCTGCTACGGATCCCGTCCATACCTTGTTTCCGGAAGGGTTCCTGATGCTCCGAAGGTCCTTCGCCGGGTTCCTTCTATCAGTGACGACTTCACTGTCAACCACGTTCAGGACTGGGTTCGTGCCTGCAAGGAGGACCCTTCAGTCCGCGTGCCGTCGGCTTCCGACTTCAGCGAGGCGGGACCGTTCAACGAGATGGTCGTCATGGGCGTGCTCGCAATCCGTCTCCAGGGGCTCAACCAGGTGCTTGACTGGGACGGCAAGAACATGAAGTTCACAAATATCCCTGCCGACGCGACGGTGAAGTCAATGATCAAGGACGGATTCTCGATCCACGACGGTCACCCGACATTCGAGAACACCTACACCGACCCTGTTGATGCGAACCAGTTCGCGGCCGAACTCATTAGGCACAACTATCAGCACGGCTACGAGCTTCCTCCGATGCCTCAGGAATAGGAATTTGCATGGCCGGGCAGGGGTCATCCCTCTGCCCGGGCTGTGCAGAGACTTTTAGAAATAACCGGCTTCGTCAAAAAATCGATGCCCGATGATAAAAGACAAAGCTGAAGCAGTTTATTTTCAACAATATTAAATCAGTGACAATAGATATGAAAAGAACATTTCTTTTCGCGGCAGCGGCTGCTGCCTCCGTTGCGGTGGTGTCATCATGCGCCTGCAACAACAATTCAAAGAAAGCTGAGGAAAGCAGCGAGACCCCTGCGGTTCCTGAGTACACGGTAGTCGAGAAGCCATGCGTTGACCTGGGCGAATATCCGCAGGACAAGGACGGATATTACGTAATCTTCGACGGCACTTCCCTCAAGGGCTGGAGAGGCTACATGAAGGACAGCGTCCCTCAGCGCTGGAGCGTCGAGGACGGCTGCCTTAAGTTCACCGGCTCCGGCACGGGCGAGGGTCAGACCAGCGAAGGCGGCGACCTCATCTTCGCACACAAGTTCAAGAACTTCAAGCTTGAGTTCGACTGGAAGGTTGCAAAGGGAACCAACTCAGGTGTCTTCTACCTCGCTCAGGAAGTGACCACCAAGGACAAGGACGGCAATGTTGAAGTTCAGCCAATCTACATCTCCGCTCCTGAATATCAGGTACTTGACAATGCAACCCACCCTGATGCCCTTCTCGGCAAGGACGGCAATCGTCAGTCTGCCTCCCTCTACGACATGATTCCGGCGAAGCCGCAGAACTTCACCGGCTACGACAAGTGGCAGACCGGCGGAATTATGGTCTACAAGGGCACCGTGGTTCACTACCAGAACGGTGAGAATGTGCTTGAGTACCATCTGTGGACCCAGCAGTGGACCGACATGCTCAAGAACAGCAAGTTCAGTCCGGAGGGTTGGCCTCTTGCCTATGAGCTCCTCAACAACTGCGGCGGCCCGAACCACGAGGGCTACATCGGTTTCCAGGACCATGGGGACGACGTCTGGTTCCGCAACATCCGCGTGAAGGTAATGGAATAAATTTCTTACGATTATGAAACGTTCTGTACTTTCTATACTTGCAGCGTCCGCAGCACTCGTTCTCGGATGCTTCGACTTGTTGGCAGGAGAGCCGCTTGTCGGCATCCAGCTTTACTCCGCAAGGGAGCTGTTCGACACTCCGGAGGAATATGAAGCCAATCACGGAGCCATCTTCAAGCAGTTAGCCAAGATGGGCTACAACTGCGTTGAGGCGGCCTCTTATTCAGACGGGAAGATTTATGGAGTCACTCCGGAGGAGTTCCGCTCCGACTGCGACGCCGCAGGCCTTCTGCCTCTTTCCGCTCATGTTTTCAGAAATCTCACCGTTGAGGAGTTCGCGGCCGGAAAGCCGAGCGTGGAGACTCTGCGCTGGTGGGAAGAGTGCATCCGCGCCCACAAGACGGCAGGGATGAAGTACATCGTCACTCCATGGCTGTATTTCGAAAATTCCGGCAGCAGCGTCCCGAAGACCCTTGCCGAGCTGAAGACCTATTGCGACTATCTCAACACCGTCGGGAAGATGGTTTCCGATGCCGGGATGGAGTACGGCTATCACAACCACTCGCACGAGTTCTCTAAGGTCGAGGGAGAGATGATGTACGATTACATGCTCACTCACACGAATCCCGACTACGTCTTCTTCGAGATGGACGTCTACTGGACGGTCATCGGTGACTCAAGCCCGGTCGACTATTTCAAGAAATATCCCGGACGCTTCAAGCTCCTGCACATCAAGGATGAGCGTGAGATCGGGCAGAGCGGAATGGTCGGCTTCGACGCAATCTTCGCCAACGCGAAGACCGCCGGAACGAAGGCCGTGATCATCGAGGTTGAAAGGTCCTCCTACCCTGATGACATTATGCGCAGCATCCGCGAAAGCGCAACCTACCTCAAGAAGTCCGGCTACACCAAGGCCCTTAGATAATCTGGCTAAGTGCAACTAATTCTTAATCAATACTTACTTATTAACCATTTTAATCTAACAAGTTATGAAAAAAAACAACTACACTTCTCCGCTGCTGTCTATGACGGCACTCAGCGTTGAGAATGGCTTTGCTGGGAGCAGCACCCTAGAAAAAAATTGGTGGCACAACGAAACAAATGGTGTCAACATCGGTTGGTCATATTCCGATGACGAAACTTGGGAATAATCTTTAATTTAACTGAAAGTACGATTATGAAAAGAATTTTCTATTCAATATTGGCCGTTGCGACGATTTCATCCGCATTCACAGCTTGCCAGAAGGAACAGCCTTCCGCAGAACCGGCAACTCCCCTGGTGGAAGCAAAGCCGTTCTATGTAACTGTAGATAACCCGTTTCCTGACACCAAGGCAACATTCACCGATGGTGTGGGTATGTCTTGGGAGAAAGATGATTGGAACAAACTCCGCATGGTGGTTACCTCAGACGATACTGGGAAAACTGGTAATGTTTATAAATCCACTGGTCTGGAGATTGATGCAAATACAGGCGCTGCAACATTCACGTTCGACGCGGCTCCAGCAGCAGGCTCGACAGTTTCTTTCTTATATGGACCTGATGGTTACAATGATCTTGGTCTTATATTCGAACCCAAACAGAGCCAACCTGCTCTCGGAAACCTCGGTGCGAATAGGCTGTGTCTCAAAGCAGTGAATGTCAAGGTGGAAGGGACTACCGCAGCCCCTAAGATGGAGCTTGTCGGCAACATCCGTCGTTTCCTCATCTACTCTTCAACCGGAAAATATGTCGCTGAAAAGGTTTCGTCGATCGAGATGACCTCAACCATCAATTGGCTTACTTTGGCCGGTAGAATCGGGTATGACTATCTCGGACAATCAAATGAAGAAGTGGTGGAATATCATAGCCAAACTGTAAAGGTGTCGGTTTCCACCCCGCAAGAAGTTACAGCGAAAACTCCAGATGATACGAAAAGCAGGGGGATCTATATGACGGTTCCACCACTGTCAAGCGACGACGCTGGCGTTATTTATGTGATAACGACTGACAAAGCCAAGTATTACCTCTATTCGGATAAGCTTAATTTTGAAAAAGGGAATGTCACAAATCTGCCTATAAACTTGGAAAGCAAATTTATTACTCGTCGTGAACTGAATTCAAATGACAAGTCCCTTTATTTTAAAGGTGATTTCCCAAATCTAACGATAAGCGCAGGTGTTCCCGCGGATGAATCTTACGGATTAGGTTATTATATTGCGGTACTGGATGGTTCAGCGGTTAAATATGATGACGCGCATGCAGCGTTCTATTCTCCGGAAAATGTGAAATTCGAGTTCACGGACAGTGAAGGAAAAGAGGTGACATGGATTACGGAATGCTTCTACGAGAAAGAGACTTGTTGGTGGAAGCTTCGATATGAAGCCAACAACACTGGGAAAGAGCGCACAGCAGTCGTAACAGCAATTTTTAACATTCCAGGCTACATTGCGATGCCAGCTGCGAAATCAGTGACTGTAACCCAGCCTGCACAGACTACTACACCACAGCAGTAGTTTGCTGTCAAGCCGAAATTAGCAATTCCCCGGAAGCGGTTCGCGCCGCTCCTGGGGATTTTTGCGTGTGTCATTCTCCACTTTTTCAAGTCCGGTGCATTGCCGTTTTGATAGGATAGTGTATCTTTGTGACCAATAATCGCGGATAAGTGTATGGATGTATAGTTTGATAATCGCGGATAAGTGTAAATTTATGGACAAAATAATCGCGGATAGGTGCAAGAATAATGAAAAGGAAAGTGTATGACAGGCTCTTGGAGTGGAAAAAAGAACAGAATGGGAAAAGTGCCGTTCTTATCAATGGTGCGCGACGTGTCGGCAAAAGCTATATTGCAAAGGCATTCGCACAAAACGAATACAAAAGTTATATTCTGATTGATTTCAACAAGGTCGGAAACAATGTGAAATCGCTGTTTGACCTCTACTTGGACGACCTTGACACATTCTTCATGTATTTAAGCAGCTATGCCAATACACCGCTTTATCCTCGTGACTCTGTAATAATCTTCGATGAAGTGCAGCTTTTCCCCCGGGCAAGAGCGGCGGTCAAATACCTTGTAGAAGACGGACGTTATGATTACATAGAGACAGGCTCGCTTGTGTCCATCAAGAAAAACGTGGAAAACATCTTGATACCATCAGAAGAAGAGGAGATTCTGATGTTTCCTATGGACTACGAGGAATTTCTTTGGGCGATGGGCAATGAGATGCTGATGCCTCTCATTCGCATGAATTTCGATAGGCAACATGAGATGGGACAGATTATGCATCGAAAGTCAATGGACTATTTCCGACAGTATCTGATTGTCGGCGGAATGCCTCAGGTTGTCGCAAAATATTTGGATACACGGGATTTTCGGAAAGCAGATTATGTGAAACGCCAGATTCTGACACTTTATCGCAATGATATACAGAAATATGCAGCATCGCACGTGTCGAAAGTGACTCAAATTTTCGACACAATACCATCACAACTACAGAAGCATGAAAAAAAATTTATGCTTAAGGCCCTCACCGAGGGTGCCAGGATGCGGGATTATGAGACGTCTTTCTTTTGGCTGTCAGATGCCATGATTGTGAATGTGGCATATAACACGACTGAACCGAATATTGGGCTGGGAATGAATACTGATGAAGCCACATTGAAATGCTATATGGGAGATACAGGCCTGCTCATTAGTCACGCTTTTAATGAAAATACAATTGTTTCTGAAAACTTGTACAACAAGCTGCTCACCGACAAACTGGAGTTCAATGAAGGTATGGTGGTTGAAAATATTGTGGCACAAATGCTGCGTGCTGCAGGACACAAACTCTATTTCTTCTCAAAATACAGCAAGGAGAAAGCCGGAGAAAGAATGGAAATAGATTTTCTGACAGCGAAGAATACTATAACAGCAAAACACAACATCTCCCCGATCGAAGTCAAGTCAACAAGCAGATATACATTGACATCACTACGGAAGTGTATTGAAAAATACGGAGACTATCTGTCAACACCATATGTGCTGCATACTGCCGACCTGAAAATAGAGAACGGCATCACCTATCTGCCGCTATATATGACGGGACTGCTGTAGTAGTTCCTACAGCGTCCGCAACCATTCCGCGAAGAAATAGTCGTAGACATACCAGCTGTCGCCCTCGCTTTATCCCTGAATTCATTGATGCCAGCTTCACCATTTACCTGAAGCATCTTTTCAAGGCTCTTCTCAATGGCCTCGCGGGGCAGGCACTTTGAATCTCCTTTTCTTGCACGACCTTTTTGAAGATTCTCAAGAACTCGTCTTTCATTGCTGGCTATGTGCAGATTTCCAATGAATGGCCGATCATTTTCGGTTCCGGCCGGGCCCTCAAGCAGATGAACATTGACTCCCGGCAAAGAAACAATCTTTGAGCATTTATATGTCAAATAGATGTCTCCATTTTCCGTCGGTTTTAACTCAAATGCCGACCTGTGGCTTATCACGGCATTTGGATACAATTGTCCAAGTATGTAAAACAGATTCCTTTTTACTATTACCTCGGAATCTTCGTCCATATTTGTCGTATAAATCTTGGGCGCTATCTTTCTGAGCTCGCCATTCTTCCTCATCGCTGTCTTCTTTGCCGTCTCCGTTTTATCGGATGTCGCCATGATTATCTCGTGAATGTTGATCATGCTCCTTGATGTTTTTTACAATCAATACTTCGTTAAAAATT
>DJRM01000011.1 GCA_002440085.1 Bacteroidales bacterium UBA6360 | reverse complement strand
ATTTTTGCGGGCTAAAACGGATGACCGATGTCCGGAAAACACGAATAATATTAAAAAATTATAACAATGTCACAGGTAAACAAGAATGCGGAAAATGCAGAGGCTGTTGTCAATGCCGTTTCCAAGACCGACGAGTTCTTCAATAAAAACAAGAAGCTCCTCATCGGAATCCTCACCGCCGTAGTCGTCATTGCGGCAGGTTCATACTGTTTCTACAAATTCTACTGGCAGGCAGCCGTGGAGGACGCCAAGTCTCAGGTGGTGATTGCAGAGAGGAACTTCAACGCCGAGAATTGGGAAGTTGCCCTCAACGGAGACGGAGACAATCTCGGATTCGTGCAGATCATCGACCAGTACGGCACCAAGGGCGGCGACGCAGTATACTATTATGCTGGAGTCTGCGAACTGAAACTCAAGAACTACGAGGATGCAATCGAATATCTCAACAAGTACAAGGGCGGCGACGATTTCCTCGCGCCTCGTGCAATCGCCTGCAAGGGTGACGCTTATGTAGGCCTTCAGGAATACGACAAGGCTCTCGGCTGCTTCGAGAAGGCCGCAGCAAAGAAGGACAATGTCTTCGCCGCAGGCTATCTCATGAAGGCCGCAGCCGTATGCGAGAAGCTCGGAAACGACGACAAGGCTCTTGCCCTCTACAAGAAGGTTAAGGATCAGTACCCTTATTCTATCGAGGGACGCGAGATTGACAAGTACATTTCAAGGATTGAAAACAAGTAGAATTGCATGAAGAGGGGCTTGGACACCCCTCTTTTTATGCAGTTTTGAATACAGAATACACATACTTTTGAAATATGGGAAGAGCATTTGAGTTCCGCAAGGAAAGGAAGTTCAAGAGATGGGGCCACATGGCCAAGACATTCACCAAAATCGGAAAGGAAATCACCATTGCCGTTAAGCAGGGTGGTCATGACGTTACTGGAAACCCGCGTCTGCGCGCGCTTATACAGACGGCAAGGTCCGAGAACATGCCTAAGGAGAACATCGAGAGGGCAATCAAGAGGGCATCCGAGAAGGATCAGGCAGACTACAAGGAGGTTGTGCTCGAAGGACGCGCGCCGCACGGAATCGCCGTTCTCGTCGAGGCCGCTACAGACAACAACAACAGGACTGTCGCCAATGTCCGTTCATACTTCACCAAGTTCGGAGGCTCGCTCGGGACATCCGGCAGCGTCGAGTACCTCTTCGACCACAAGTCGATGTTCCGCATCAAGGACAACGGCAAGATTGACCTTGAAGAACTTGAGCTTGAGCTGATTGACCTCGGGGTTGATGAAGTCTTTGAGGAGGAGAACGAGGACGAGGAGAAGGAAATTGTGATTTATGGCGAATACACAGCGTTCAACGCCATCCAGAAGTACATCGAGGATCACGGCTATGAGCTGATTTCCGCAGAGTTCACCCGCATTCCGAACTGCGAGCTTGTGGAAGTTTCACCGGAGGACCGCGCCGAAGTCAACAAGCTCATCGAGAAAATCGAGGAAGATGATGATGTTCAGAACGTTTACCACACCATGAAGGAAGACGCGGAAGATTAGAATATAGGCGATCTACTTCGTTACTCCGGGGTTCCCAAATCCTCACGACCAAAAGGCTGCTGCGGTTTGAGAACCCCGGAGTGCCTTGTATCTCATCCTCTATTCTGAATCTTCCATCCAAGTTTTTTTGTCGTCCGCCACACAATGAAGTTACGCACAATGCGTAACACATCGCTTACAAAATTTCGTTATTCTTGGGAAATTCCCCGCTGCGGGCAAATTCTGTCCAGAGACGCTGTATGACGGAGCTGTTGCCGTCGAACTCTCCTCGTGTCATTCCGCGAAGCATCTCGGCCTCGGTCCAGTCACCGTAGTTCCCGAGCAGGAAAGGCAGCTCGATGCTGTGGCAGGCGCCGAGTTCCGAGCCTTGAGGATGCCAGCCGATGCAGTAGGTCCGAGCCTCTATCCCGGCGGCGCGAAGTTTCGAGGTATAGCGCAGCGTAGGCTCACGGAAAATCCTGTCCGTAAGTAACTTGACCAACGGGCGATGCAGTGGGGTCTTCCAAAGGAAACCTGTCCATTTGCGAATGTAAGGAGAGGCGTCATCCGCGTTATATCCGAGCAGAATCTTGAAGCGGCCTTTCCCGGTCGCGGCATCTCGGTCCGGCTGTCCGTGGGAGCTGACCACGGCATCCAAGTCCGGCTGTCCGCCATTGCAGTCGCTGCCCACGGACAGCGCCCCGACATGAGGAATCCTCATATAGTCCTGAAGTACAGGCAGGAATATCAGTCCGAGGCGCATTGACTTCACGGCATCCTGCGCCGCGATAATCTGCTCAAGCGTCACGCCATTCCCCGTGATTGCCGCAACAAGACACCTTTCCCTGCGCTCCCTGGCCGGCTCTCCAGCCCCGATTCCAAGTCCGGCTATCGAGAAGAGCCGGTCAAGGAAAGCATCCGTAACCTTTGCCGCAGCTTTCGGAGTTATCGTGTTTCCGAGCGGAGGAGACTGGAGTATAGCCCTGTGAAACAGCGGCTCTCCCCCGAAGCGTGGAACATTTGTAGAAGGTTCCACGTCGTCCGCCGAGGCAATCAGCGACGCGATGGAGTGCGCCCCGGCCGACTGCCCGAAAACGGCGACATTGTCCGGGTCGCCGCCGAAAGAGGCGATATGCCGGCGAATCCAGCGCAGAGCCGTTTTCTGATCCTCCAGACCGAGATTCGCGATTCCCCTTTCCGGCATCCACATATATCCCTCAGCCCCAAGACGATAGGAAATCTTCACCACGACTACGTTTCCCGCCTGCGACAGCCGCGAGACGTCATAGCGATGATCTTCGCTCCCCCCTGTGAAGTAGAACCCGCCGTGAATCCACACCATCACGGGCAGCCGGCCGTGCCCCGCCCTCTGTCCTTCGCCTTCCGCAGCCCAAGGTTCGCCATCAGGATTAACATTTGCAGCAGTCTCCCCCGGTTCTCCACCAGCCCGACGATTAGCCATAGCTTCTCCCGGCACGGTCACGGACAGGCAAAGTTCCCCCTCACGCATTTCCAGACCGGAATCCGGGCCGAGCTGTCCCAGCAGATGCGAGAGGTTCTGCGGGCAGACGCAGCCATATTTCCGCGGGTCATACACCTCACCTTCCGCATAATCCGCCTCCACGGGCATGCCGAACCGCGCATACCGCGCATAGACAATCCCCCGGAACACCGCCGTCCCGCGCCCCGTTTTCACGCCGATGAACTTTCCGTCAGCAGTGGAGACGGTCTCCTGCGAATCATCATTCCTGATGTCTGTACAATTGTGCATAAGTCAAAAATTTGGCCTACAAAATTACATAACTGTTTCGTAAACGCGAAAAAAGTTTTACCTTTGAAGATTTAATCGGGATTTACATTCCAAGATTTAATTAAACCTGACATGAGCATCCAGACTGAAAAGATAAAAGAACTCGTCGAAAAAAGGAAGGTCGCCCGGCTCGGCGGCGGACAGGCGAGGATAGATGCCCAGCATTCCAAGGGCAAACTCACTGCCAGAGAAAGAATTGCACTGCTGCTTGACGAAGGCAGCTTTGAAGAATACGATATGTTCGTGCACCACCGCTGCCACAATTTCGGAATGGACAAGGTTCATTTCGACGGGGACGGTGTCGTGACCGGGCAGGGCACCATCGACGGCAGGGTCGTCTATGTGTTCGCCCAGGACTTCACGGTGACCGGAGGCTCGCTTTCGGAGACTATGGCTCAGAAAATCTGCAAGGTCATGGACATGGCGGTGCGCAACGGAGCTCCGTGCATCGGGCTCAACGACTCGGGCGGAGCGAGGATTCAGGAAGGAGTGAGCTCACTGGCCGGATTCGGGGAGATATTTGAAAGGAACATCCTGTCCTCCGGCGTGATTCCCCAGATTTCGGGAATATTCGGCCCGTGCGCCGGCGGGGCGGTCTATTCGCCTGCCCTCACGGACTTCAACATAATGATTCAGGACACGTCCTATATGTTCCTCACCGGCCCCGCCGTCGTCAAGAGCGTCACAGGGGAAGTCGTCACTCAGGAGCAGCTCGGAGGGGCGTCCGTCCATGCGACAAAGAGCGGAGTGGCGCATTTCGCGGCAGAGAACGAGCAGGAGGGTCTGAGGCTCATACGCGAGCTCATAGGTTTCATCCCGTCAAACAGCCGGGAACACGCGCCTGAAAGGCCGACTGACGACCCTTACAACCGCGTGGATTACGCCCTCAATGACATAATCCCGGACAATCCGAACAAAGCATACGACATGTACGGAGTCATCGGCTCCATCGTCGATGACGGGCAATTCCTCGAAGTCCATAAGGGCTGGGCAAAGAACATAATCATAGGTTTCGCGCACATGGGCGGCAAGTCCGTCGGAATCGTGGCAAACCAGCCGAAGATACTCGCCGGCGTGCTCGACATCAATGCATCGCGCAAGGCGGCGCGGTTCGTCCGCTTCTGCGACGCGTTCAACATCCCGCTCGTGACGCTCGTCGATGTTCCCGGCTTCCTCTGCGGGACCCAGCAGGAGTACGGCGGCATCATCGCGAACGGAGCCAAGCTCCTCTATGCCTACGGGGAGGCCACCGTGCCGAAGATTACCGTGACCCTGCGTAAAAGCTACGGCGGGGCGCACATCGTGATGAGCTGCAAGCAGCTGCGCGGAGACGTCAACTATGCCTGGCCGAGCGCGAACATCGCCGTGATGGGAGCGGACGGAGCCGTTGAAATCCTCTACTCCAAGGAACTCAAGGCAATCGAAGACCCGGCGAAAAGGGCTGAACTCAAGGAGGAAAAGAAAAAGGAATATGACGACCTGTTCTGTAATCCGTACTATGCGGCGTCGTTCGGATACATCGACGACGTCATCGAACCGGCCAACACCCGTTTCCGGGTCATCCGGGCTCTGGTTCAGCTGGAGAACAAAAAGGTCGATAACCCTGTGCGCAAGCACGACAACCTCCCGATGTAGAACAGGTTACACAATGGTAATGGAAAAGGCTTCGTGACATGAAATTCGGACTCATACTTACGCTTACCTCAGTTCTGGTCGTTTTCTTCGCCCTGACGGTGCTCTATTTCTGCTATTCAGGGATAGGCAAGGCTCTGAACACGGACTGGAAAGGGTGGTTCCGCAGACGCGGCGAGGGTTCGGATTGCAACGGGAAGATGCCCCCGGAGGTCGCTGCGGCGGTGGCAATGGCGCTCGAAAGGGAGCTTGCGCCGGAGGACGAGGTCGCGGCCGCTATTTCGGCGGCGCTTGAGGCCGAGGGATATGGAGAGGTGCATGACGTCGAGAGCTATGTGATAACGATACGGAGATAGAACGGTCTCCGACGGAACGAAAGGATAGGGAATGAATATAAACGCAACGCTTTATGGGAAGATATAATTTCAGAATAAACGGACACGACTACGATGTCGAAGTAAATTCGGTGGGAAACGGAGTCGCTGACGTGACGGTGAACGGAACCGACTATAAGGTGGAACTCGGCTCCGCGCAGGCGTTAACGGCTGGGGATTGCGGGAAGATGCCGCAGCCGGTGCAGAAGACCGCCGCGCAGACCGTTGCCGGGACTTCAGGGACAGCGTCCGCACAGCCTGTCGCGCCGCCCGTGCAGGCTCCGTCCCCTCAGCCGTCCGGCAAGGGAGAAACCGTCACCTCTCCCCTCCCCGGTGTGATTCTCGATATAAGGGTCAAGGTAGGAGACAGCGTGAAGGCCGGTCAGACAGTCGCGGTACTGGAGGCGATGAAGATGGAAAACGAGATTGAGGCAACCGTCAGCGGGACAGTCACGGCAGTCAGTGCGGCAAAGGGTGACTCGGTTCTTGAAGGCGCGGCTATCGTTACGATAGGATAAAATGTAATAACTGAATAAAGCGGACGGAGCCCATGCACGAAATCATCGACAGCCTTCAACAGTTCTGGAGCTATACGGGATTCTACAACTGCACCTGGCAGCATCTTGTCATGGTGGCCGTCGGAATCACTTTCATAGTCCTCGGAATCGTAAAGAAATGGGAACCGCTGCTGCTCGTCCCGATAGGCTTCGGAATTGTCGTCGGCAACATTCCGCTCCCCGAGGGGATGCAGGTAGGCATCTATGAGGAAGGCTCTGTGCTGAACATTCTCTATCAGGGAGTTGTGAAGGGATGGTATCCCCCTCTGATATTTCTCGGCATCGGAGCGATGACGGACTTCTCCTCGCTCATCTCCCAGCCCCGGCTCATACTCATAGGCGCTGCGGCGCAGATGGGCATTTTCGGAGCGTTCCTGCTCGCCCTTTGGCTCGGGTTTACCCCGCAGGAAGCCGGCGCAATCGGCATAATCGGCGGAGCGGACGGTCCCACGGCCATATTTCTGAGTTCAAAACTAGCGCCTCATCTTCTGGGTGCAATCGCCGTCTCGGCCTATTCCTATATGGCGCTCGTGCCCGTAATCCAGAAGCCGATAATGCTTTTATTAACCACAAAGAGGGAAAGAATCATCAGAATGGCTCCTCCGAGACAGGTCAGCCAGAGGGAGAAAATCATATTCCCGATAGTCGGATTCATACTCACGGCGTTCATCGTGCCGTCCGGTCTGCCACTCCTTGGAATGCTCTTCTTCGGCAACCTTCTGAAAGAGAGCGGAGTGACCAGAAGGCTCGCGGAGACCGCCAGGGGGCCGCTTATAGATGTGGTGACAACCCTCATCGGGCTCACCGTCGGAGCGTCCACGCAGGCGGATCAGTTTCTCAGTCCGCAGTCGGTTAAGATCTTCATTCTGGGGCTGATTTCGTTTGTGATAGCCACTTTCTGCGGTGTGCTTTTTGTAAAATTCATAAATCTGTTCTGTAAGGAAGGACGGAAGATAAACCCGCTCATAGGCAATGCCGGTGTGTCCGCAGTGCCTGATTCCGCGCGGGTTTCGGAAACCGTGGGAAGAGAGTTTGACAGGGACAACCACCTGCTGATGCACGCCATGGCGCCTAATGTTGCCGGAGTGATAGGGTCAGCTGTGGCGGCCGGCATATTACTGAGTTTTCTCGGATAGACCGGATATAATTAGAACACATATTGATACACAGATAAATATATAAAAACAAAATAAAAAAAATTACGAACAATGCAGAACAAATTGCAGGAACTGACAGAAAAGCTCTACAATGAGGGACTGTCAAAAGGAAAGACTGAGGGCGAGGCTCTCCTTGCCAAGGCACGTTCCGAGGCTGACGCAATCATAGCGGAGGCCAAGAAGCAGGCCGAGGCAATCGTGATCAAGGCGCAGAAGGATGCAGATGACCTTAAGACAAAGACGGCCGGCGACATCGCGCTCGCGTCAAGGCAGGCGGTCAGCGAGACAAGGCAGGCGGTCGAGAGTCTTGTCATCACAAAGGCTGCCGACGCCAGGGTCAAGACCGCCCTTTCGGACGAAGAGTTCGTCAAGACAATAATCACGGCCGCTGTCAAGGCATTTGCCGACGGCAAGGACTGCGGAATCGAGGTCTGCCTTCCTGAATCGGCAAAGGAGACTCTCGAAGGCTTCGTGAAGAACGAGGTCGCAAAGACCCTCAAGACGGATGTAGAAGTGAAGTTCAGCAAGAAAATCGGCGGAGGGTTCACAATCGGCCCGAAGGACGGCGGCTATTTCATCAACTTCACCGACGAGGCCTTCAACGAACTCATCGGCGAGTACCTGCGTCCTGCAACGAAAAAGATTCTTTTCGGGTAGTCATGAGAAACTACGAATATATTATTGCGGGCCTACCGGTCATCGACAGCGGATTCAGGTTCACGGACACGACCCCAGACCAGTTCATCGCGGAAATACACGAACAGCTGGATTCGCGGGACAACGCGCTCGTTGATTTCCTGATGAAGGGATATGAGGAGGAAAACCTCACGAGAGAGTTCTACGCCGAGGCCGTTTCGCACAGGAACCATTTTCTGCGCGAGTATTTCCGCTTCGACCTGAATCTGAGGAACGCGAAGGTAAGATTCCTGAACAAGGCGCTCGGAAGGCCGGCAGACAAGGACCTGATGGTTCTTTACGGCAAGGACGGGGAACCTCTCGTGCTGCCGTTCGAGGAGGCCGATGCCGTGGAGGCGATACTCCGCGGAGAAGACCTGCTTGCACGTGAAAGGGCGCTCGATGACTTGATATGGGACAGGATTTCAAGCATGACCGTCTTCGATTATTTCGACATCGAGGCCGTGCTCGCGTTCATCGCCAAGATGCAGGTTGTGGCACGCTGGTACAGGCTCGACGAGCAGACCGGACGCGAAATGTTCCGCAAACTGGTCGATGAGGTGCGCGGCACCTTCAAGGGAGTGCAGTACAACGCCGAACAGTAGCCCTGCCGGCTTATGAACGAATAATAATTTATAAAAGTATATCAACAACATGAACAAGACTACAGGAAAGGTGACGGGCATCGTCTCAAACCTTGTCACTGTCGCGGTGGACGGTCCGGTTTCGCAGAATGAAATCTGCTTCATCGACGTCGACGGAACCGAGCTCATGGCCGAGGTCATCAAGGTCAACGGATCAAACGCGGCTGTGCAGGTGTTCGAGAGCACCCGTGGCCTGAAAAACGGCAACAAGGTAGTTTTTGAGAACAGGATGCTTGAGGTCACGCTCGGCCCGGGACTTCTCTCAAGCTGCTATGACGGACTCCAGAACAATCTCACAACGATGACCGGAGTGTTCCTCAAGAGGGGCGAATACACCGAACCTCTTGACCACGAGAAACTTTGGGACTTCACCCCTATAGCGAAGCCTGGCGACCAGGTCATCGCCGCCGACTGGCTCGGAGAAGTGAAGGAAGGCTGGCTGCCTCACAAGATTATGGTGCCGTTCGCATTCAAGGGCGAATACACCGTGAAGTCGGTTGCGGCCGCGGGACAGTACAAGATTAACGACACAATTGCCGTGCTCGTGAGCGAGGATGGCGAGGAAGTGAAGGTCTCGATGACGCAGAAATGGCCTGTCAAGGTTGCTGTCAAGGGATACAGGGAAAAGCCGAGGCCGGCAAGAATCATGGAGACGGGAGTGCGCGTAATCGACACCCTCGACCCTATCGCGGAAGGCGGCACGGGCTTCATCCCGGGGCCGTTCGGCTGCGGAAAGACCGTGCTCCAGCACGCCATCGCGAAGCAGGGTGATGCTCAGGTCATCGTGATGGCGGCCTGCGGAGAGCGTGCGAACGAGGTCGTGGAAATCTTCACTGAGTTCCCGGAACTTATTGACCCGCACACCGGACGTCACCTGATGGAGCGTACCACAATCATCTGCAACACCTCCAACATGCCGGTGGCGGCACGAGAGGCATCCGTCTATACGGCGATGACAATCTGCGAGTACTACCGCGCCATGGGCATGAAGGTTCTCCTGCTCGCCGACTCGACTTCAAGATGGGCACAGGCCCTCAGGGAGATGAGTAACCGCCTGGAGGAGCTTCCTGGAGCGGATGCGTTCCCAGTCGATCTTTCAGCCATCATCTCCAACTTCTACGCGCGTGCCGGAATGGTCGTGCTGAACAACGGACAGACCGGTTCTGTCACCTTCATCGGAACAGTATCCCCGGCGGGAGGTAACCTCAAGGAGCCGGTGACCGAATCCACCAAGAAGGCGGCACGCTGCTTCTACGCTCTTGAGCAGAAGCGTGCGGACCAGAAGAGATATCCGGCGGTGAACCCGATTGACTCATATTCTAAGTATCTCGAATACCCTGAGATTCAGGAATATCTCGAAAAGACCATCGCTCCGGGTTGGGGTGAGAAAGTCAATAAGCTCAAGAACCTCATCCGCAAGGGACGCGAGGCACAGGAGCAGATCAACATCCTCGGCGATGACGGCGTGCCGATGAACTATCACGAACTGTTCTGGAAATCCGAACTCATCGACTTCGTCATCCTGCAGCAGGACGCCTTCGACGCGATTGACGCCCTCTGTCCTCTTGACAGGCAGAAATATATGGTAGAGCTCGTGCTCGGAATATGCGACCGCACATTTGAGTTCGAGGACTTCGAGAAATGCCGCGACTTCTTCAAGGAGATCATCAACATTCTCCGTCAGATGAACTACTCCGAATTCCGCGGCGAGCAGTTCAAGGCATTTGAAAACAAACTTAATACACTCCTCAGCAATGGCAAATAAGGCATATCAGAAAATCTATACGAAATTGGAAGGCATAACCAAGGCCACAGTAGCGCTGAAGGCCGAGGGAGTTTCCAACGATGAGCTTGCCGTTGTTGACGGCAGACTTGCACAGGTCGTAAAGACCAAGGGTCCGGTCGTCACGCTTCAGGTCTTCGCCGGAACGGAAGGCATCCCGACCGATGCCGAGGTCACTTTCCTCGGTGAGGCTCCGAGCCTCCATGTGAGCGAGGAACTCGCCGGACGGTTCTTCAACGCATACGGACACCCTATCGACGGCGGCCCTGAGGTTGAAGGCGAAGTCCGCGAAATCGGCGGTCCGTCAGTGAACCCGTACAAAAGGAAACAGCCTTCTGAGATTATCCCTACGGGAATCGCCGGCATCGACCTGAACAACACGCTCGTGTCCGGACAGAAGATTCCGTTCTTCGCGGACTCCGACCAGCCTTACAACAACGTGATGGCTCAGGTTGCCCTCCGTGCGGACGTCGACAAGATTATCCTCGGCGGAATGGGACTCTCGAACGACGACTATCTCTACTTCAAGCATGAGTTCGAGGCAGCCGGTGCGCTCGACAAGATCATATCCTTCGTGAACACTACCGAGCAGCCGCCTGTGGAGCGACTCC
The DNA here is from genome assembly GCA_002440085.1 of Bacteroidales bacterium UBA6360. Lineage (GTDB taxonomy): Bacteria > Bacteroidota > Bacteroidia > Bacteroidales > UBA932 > Cryptobacteroides. Next base: position 4,234 of record DJRM01000011.1, on the reverse strand, counting down.
TCATCCCGGACATGGCACTTACAGCCGCAGAGTATTTTGCAGTGGAGAAGAACGAGAAGGTGCTCGTGCTCCTCACCGACATGACGCTCTACGCCGACGCGCTCTCGATTGTGTCGAACCGTATGGACCAGATTCCGTCAAAGGACTCCATGCCGGGCTCGCTCTACTCAGACCTCGCAAAGATTTACGAGAAGGCAGTGCAGCTGCCTGACGGAGGTTCAATCACAATCATCGCGGTGACAACGCTCAACGACGGGGACATCACACACGCCATCCCGGACAACACCGGCTACATCACCGAGGGGCAGCTCTTCCTCCGCAACGATCCGGATTCCGGCAAGGTCATCATCGACCCGTTCCGTTCCCTCTCGCGACTCAAGCAGCTCGTGCAGGGCAAGAAGACCCGCGAAGACCACTCTCAAGTGATGAACGCCTCTGTCCGCCTCTATGCCGATGCACAGAACGCGAAGACGAAGCTCGAAAACGGTTTCGACCTTTCGGACTACGACCACCGCTGCCTCGCCTACGCGAAGGACTACGCCACGAGAATCCTCTCCATCGACGTCAATCTCTCCCTCGACGAGATGCTCGACACCGCATGGGAGCTCTTCGGCAAGTACTTCTCCAAGGCTGAGACCGGCATCAAGCAGGCGCTCATCGACAAGTACTGGAAAAACTAAGTAATAACAGATTATATTTTTAAAATATTTGTTTTTCATAAAATGAATCCACACCTTATTGAATTGAATGATTTGATTCAGATTTTTGAGGATAGATTCATTTTGGAAGAAGGAGTTTGGCAGGCAAATGACAGATGAAAAACAAAGAATGAATTAAGTAAAATTTATAAATTATTTGTTTAAGATTTTTGAGAACAGATTCATTTTGGAAGAGGGAGTTTGGCGGGCCAAATGACCGATGAAAAATGGATATGAGCCCAAAAGATTAACAAATCCAGATTATATGGCTATTAAGTTTCAATATAACAAGACGTCTCTTAATGATATCGGCAAGCAGCTGAAGATGCGTCAGAACGCCCTCCCGACGTTGAAGAACAAGGAGAGCGCCCTGCGTCTTGAGGTTCGCCGCGCCAAGGATTATTCGGAGAAGCTGATTGAAGATCTTGAAGCCGCCCTCAAAAAATACGACTATCTTGCAGCCCTCTGGAACGAGTTCGAACCGGGCCTGATTTCCATCACCGACGTTGACCTTGTCACGGTGAAGGTGGCCGGAGTGAAGACCCCGGAGCTCAAGGGCATATCCTTCGAAATCCACGAGTTCAACGCCTTCGCCAAGCCGGCATGGTATGCGGACGGAGTGGCAATCCTCAAGGAGCTCTCGCGTCTCGGTATAGAGTCGGAGGTCTATAAGGAAAAGAGCCGCATCCTGGATTTTCAGAGGAAGAAGACCACCCAGAAGGTGAACCTCTACGAAAAGGTGCAGATTCCGGGCTATCAGGAGGCCATCCGCAAGATAAAGAGGTATATGGAGGACGAGGAGAACCTCTCCAAGGCGGCATCCAAGATTGTCAAGCAGCGGCACGCGGAAGAGGAGGACGCACAGGATGGTAACTAAGATGACAAAATACTCCTTCATCATGCTCTCGGAGCAGACGGAGGAATTTCTGGCTAAGCTACAGGAACTTGGGGTCGTCGATGTCACGCGCTCCGTCAAACCGGTCGATGAGAAGTCATCGGAACTGCTTTCGGAAGCCGACGAGGCAAAGAAGGCTCTGGCCGTTCTCAAGGCCTGCAAGGGAGAACCGGAAACGGGATTCAAGTTCGAGGGATGCCCGGTGAAGGCTGTCCTTGACACTCAGGCGAATATTGCGGAAACCTCGGCTGAAATTTCCTCGGCTAAGAAGGAAGTCTCTGTCCGCAAGCCGTGGGGCGAGTTCAGCAGCGAGGACATCCATAAACTTGAGTCTCAAGGACTTAAATTGAGGTTCTACAGTTGTCAGAAAAAGAAGTTCGACTCCTCATGGAGCGAGATTCAGCCGCTTGAAATCATAAGCGAGACCGACACGACCGTCTATTTCGTGACTGTCGCTCCCGCAGACGCGGACTACAGTTTCCCTATCGAGCCGATTGCAGCTCCGGAAGGTTCTGTGAACGAGGCCGAGAAGACCCTCTCTGAACTTCAGGACAAGCTCGCAGTCGAGCAGACCCGGCTCGGAAACCTCAAGTCATGCGGAGACGAAATCCGCTCGGTCTACGAGGAAAAGCTCGGCGAGCTCGACCTCTACCTCGCCGGGGCGGCTACTGAAAAGGCGGTGGACAACTGCGTGACGGTTCTCACCGGCTTCGCGCCGACATCTGACGACGAGAGGCTGTGCAGTGAGTTCGACTCGATGGATGTCTATTACACCCACGAGCCGGCAAAGAAGGAGGACAACCCGCCTATCAAGCTGAAAAACAACTGGTTCGCAAAGAACTTTGAGGTTCTGACCGGAATGTACGGAATGCCTGTCTATGACGAGTTTGACCCAACTCCGGTGCTCGGACCGTTCTTCATGCTCTTCTTCGCCATGTGCATGGGCGATGCCGGCTACGGAATAGTCCTCATGCTCATCGCCCTCTACATGAGGCTGAAGATGCAGAACACGAGCCTCGGAAAGATGTACCGTCTCATCGGGTTCCTCGGCGGGATGACCTTCGTCGTGGGACTTGTGCTCGGAACATTCTTCGGAATGAGCATACTCGACGCTTCATGGGCTCCGAAATGGCTCAAGGCACTCTGCATCGACGGCTGGTTCACGGACGCGAAGATTGCAGGATTCCCGGTTCAGATGGTCCTTGCCGTCGCGGTGGGAGTGTTCCACATCTGCCTCGCGATGATAATCAAGACCATCAACTTCACGAAGAGGTTCGGATTCAAGAACACCGTCGCTACATGGGGCTGGACGACGCTCATAGTCGGAGGCATCATTGTTATCGCCCTCGGCATGACGGAAGTCCTTTCGGCGGAAGCGTTCAAATGGACAATCATCGCTCTCGCCGTTGTCAGCGGACTTGCGATATACGTATTCAACACGCCGGGACGCAACCCGTTGGTAAACATTGGCTCCGGGCTCTGGGACACATACAACATGGTCACAGGCCTTCTCGGTGATGTTCTGAGTTACATACGTCTCTACGCCCTCGGGCTTGCCGGCGGTATGCTCGGAAACGCGTTCAACATCATGGGAACCATGATTCTCGACATCCCTGTTCCTGGCGTGAACTGGGTGTTCTGCATCATAATCCTCATCTTCGGACATGTTCTTAATCTCGCCATGTCCTGCCTCGGAGCATTCGTGCACCCGCTGCGTCTGACTTTCGTGGAGTACTTCAAAAATTCCGGATATGAGGGAACCGGAGCTAAATACAACCCTCTTACAAAACAGAAATAAACAAAAACAATAAACTTTATACAATTATGAACGAAATTCTTGGTTATCTCGGCCTCGGCCTCATGCTTGGCCTTGCCGGCATCGGTTCCAGCTACGGAACCACCATCGCTGCAAACGCAGCCGAGGGTGCTCTCAAAAAGAACCCGGAGAAGTCTTCAACCTACATGATTCTCTCCGCTCTCCCTGCAACCCAGGGTCTCTACGGCTTCGTGGGCTTCCTTCTCTGGCTCGTCGTGTTCAAGCCGGACTTCGCGACAAAGGGCCCGCTCCTTTTCGGAGTAGGTCTTGCAGTGGGTCTCGTCTGCCTTTTCTCTGCAATCCGTCAGGGTCAGGTCTGCGCGAACGGTATCGTGGGTGAAAGCCAGGGACACAGCGTGATGACGAACACGCTCATCTATGCCGCCCTTCCTGAGTTCTATGCTATCCTCGCACTTGTAGGCTCCATCATGGCAGTACTTTAGTCGGGCGAATCTGAGAGCGAACTGCCGCGTTGCTCATCTTGATGAAATCCTCACAACCATCAGGTTGCTGCGGTTTCATCTTCACTGAGCGCCTTGCATTTCATCTCTCATATTCACCCTCCCTCTCAGCAATTATAATTTGAGAGAATTTTTATAAATTTGCAGGGCATTTCGCTGAGGCGAAATGCCCTGATTTTTTTTTGAAAGAAAGGTGAAAAGAATTTGAATTGCCTCTGAAATATGGAAACAAAGGTTGTTCTTATTACGGGAATTTCTTCGGGATTCGGGCTGGAGTCCGCGAAGCTGCTGTGCGCGGAAGGATATACGGTCTATGGAACCGTGCGACGCGAGGTGGAGCGCATTCCCGGAGTCCATTATCTGA
>DJRM01000076.1:32104-32289 GCA_002440085.1 Bacteroidales bacterium UBA6360 | reverse complement strand
GCTTGATGCGGGAAACAAGCTGCGCCGGGATAAAGCAGCCATCGACAAGGCCATACTGATTCCCCAATCTGTCCGTCTTCAGTCTGACCGGGTCGGTAAAACAGCGCACGTCGTCACGCCATTCTGGGAATCCGTCCGCCACCGCACACGAAATAACCCGTCTGGGACCGTCGCCGGGCTTATAA
>DJRM01000076.1:22131-32026 GCA_002440085.1 Bacteroidales bacterium UBA6360 | reverse complement strand
GAAAGCGGAACCGCCAGCACGCGGCCCGTTTTGTCCGCGAGAACAATCTTCGTGACAATCCGCTTCCCGCCCTTCGCTCTGACCTCTCTTGTCATAAGAGGAATCATCACGGAACACGGAGAATCCTGATAGACAAACTCTTCCGCAGCAGCCGTATTCTCCGCATAAAACTCCCGTCCGGTCCTTAGCGGCACCGTGCCTGGCGGAATGAACCTCATAATCTTTGAATATTCCGCAGACAGACACCAGGAGTTTTTCCTGTACGTATCGGAATAAGTCCGGAGTTCATAGGCCGCACGACCATAGTCATTTTCCCTGATTAAGACACAGGCAAGCTTAAGCCTCGTTTTCCCGGTAAACTCCGATTTGGACTGAATGAGCAGGGACTTGCACAAAGCGGACTTGCGGACGGAGTCATCATCCAGAAAATCATAGAGTTCACTCCAGAGGTAGCCGTCATTTTTGACTTTGAGCACTTTTCTGAACAATGAAAGCGCATCATTGTTCCGTCCGGATGCCCTGTACCCCATTGCAAGCGCCCTGAGCAGGAAAACATTGTCAGGAAATCTCTTAGCCGCCCGCTCAAGAAAATCTGTCTCCTCAGCGGAAAGAGCCTCAGGCGAGGCTCGGTACTGATGCGCATAAAATGTGGCAATATGCTGAACCACCGCACCGAGACACTGAAGCATAATTTCATCCCGTTCCATATAATCGGCAAGCCGAAGCATCTCTGAACCGGCCCGCCATGCCGGAACCGAGGTGAAGTCACCTGACTTTGAAACGGAATAATAGACCCAGAACAGAGCGGACGCGCTCCATTTGCCTGGGCTTTTCGCGAAATCGCCCAACGCCATTTCCAAAGCCTCCGCTGTCCTGCCGGCTTTCCTCAATGATGAAACTTCCTTGAATGACATGGTCAAAAGAATATAGTGTTCTGTGTCTTGGTTATGACATCGACATTTATCGTCTTCCCGATTATCTTCATCATGCGCAGATAATCCGTCGTCACGGGAAGGACTATTATGCTGTCCTGATTGTCGTAGGCAGCCTGAACCTCCGCCAGGTCGTCCTTTATGCGATTGTATGTCGCGACGGGGCTCTCGGCCAGGAATATAGACTTCTGAATCCTCGTGCAGCCCGATTTCTGAAGGTAACGGACGACAAGGTTCCTGACCTTGTTGCTCTCAATGTCATACATCACAAAAAATAACATACGCCCATTCTGTTTTCTTGCATTTTCCGTAAGTCCCAATATCCTATCAACCCGAAGAGCCAGCGGGGTCAGAGGGTCATCATCAACGGAGCCCGGACTCGGTCCTCCGGATATCCCGGACTCTGCCAGAGCCTTCATTTTCTGGACGAAAGACAGGGGTGGTTTTCTTTTTCTCGGCATAGGAAAGCGTTTCTAAGACTACATTGCCAGATATGAGTTCACGGCATCCACAAGCAACTGGTTCAGAGCCGCATCCGTGCCGGTCTTGGGAGAAAGGACGACGGAAAACCCGCGATGCCCGTAAAAGAGATTCACCTCGGCCTTCTTCAATCCGAGCCTGGCCCTTATTTTCTTGCCGTACTGGATATTGAGAATCTCATACACGTCCAGCCCTACCTCACCTACGCTCGCGACAAGATTGTCAGCAATCTCATTCAGAACCTCAGGCACATACACAGTCTTTTCCTGCGTGACCCTCTTGGGGCGCATGGCGAGCAGCTCTCTGATTTTCGCCATGGAATCCTCGTCCGGGTCGGAAGCCTTAACCGCAGGAGTTTTCGGCGGAGGCGCGGACTCGGCAATCTCCGCGACTGAGGCCTCAACCTCTTTCCGGAATCTCAGAAGTTCCGCCGGGTCTTCCGCAGGAATGAAGGCGCCCATGTCAACAGGTTCCGCAGCGGGGTTATAATATGCGTCGGAATCGACGCTCATGAAACAGGCTCGGGCTACATCCGACGTCTTGGAATCGACGACCTGCTGCAGGCCATAGGCAATGCTGTATTCATAGACAAACTTCTTGTAAAAGACAGAATACACCCCAGGGTCGTAGCATTTTTCCTTCAGTTTCATAAGCACTTTCAGCCCATCCTGTCCCGGAGAAAGGAAACAAAGCAGGGTTCTTGAATCCGCCATGATTTTGTTCTTCAGTTCCGCTACAGACAGCCCCTTGTCGCCTATGTGGTCGATGTCTATCACAAAGTGCTCAGTGTAGGCGAAATTCTCTGTCCTGCGGAACGGAGGATTGAATGCGGCGCAGACGAAGTACGGAAGCTGCTGCTTCAGCTTAGAATACTGCTCCGCACTCATCTGACGGACAATCCGCAGCTGACTGATTCTTGAAGCCATTTCCGGTTTGGGATTCCGCAACGCATTGTAGAGATACTCAACGGGTATCTTCTTTAATGGTTCAGAAACACTCTTCACATTTGCACCGACCGACAACATAATCAAACGTATTTCTTAAATTTCTGAGCCAGATTCTGAGCGTACAGCCCTATCTGCGTCGAACGGCTGCGCTGCAGGCCCTTTTCCTCTATGACCTCTTCAAGATAGTCATTCAGCGACTGAATCAGCACCCGCCGGCCGAGAGGCTCCAACCAGTATGAGCCGTCGCCGCGAACAGAATAATGTTCTTCCGTGATGACATTCTGGCATAGGAGCGAAAAGACGACATAATCAATCCACACCCGGTAGAGTTCTATCACGTCATACACTAGAACCGGCCGGTTATAGTCGTCGCGGTGCATCACTCCGACATAAGGATCTATGCCCGCCTTGATGAGGGCGCCCTCTATCCTGCCGTAAAGAATGCCGTAGCCATAATTGAGCATGGCGTTGGCAACATCCATGGCAGGATGCTGGCTTCTTGATTCAAAGCGGTACTGCTCGGGAAGGAAAAGATTCATCGTGTCAAAATAAATCTTCGATGATACGCCTTCCCATCCCCTAAGCGTCGAGGATATGTCACTGACAATCTCTCCGTCAAGGGCGGATATCTTCGTACGATAGTCCTCAAGCCTATTGATTGACTTATCCACAACACGCTGCATTTCAGGAGAGCCGGAAGTATTCATCATCAGCATCATAGCCTGCTGGTTCTGAATCTTCTTTGAGATTACATCCTTAATCCAGTCGACGGCGTCATGTTCAAACGTGAAGGTCAGCTGCCCCTTGCGTATCGTAGAGACAGAACCGTACTTGGGACTCCAGATTCTCCCCATCGGCATTCCCGACTGTCCCATGAATATGATTTCTATCTCGTTTTCCACAGCAAGAAGCACGGCATCGCTGGAAATCTGCGCACCCCGGCTCAGCTGTATGGAGCGGATGCCGGTGGCAGGAATTTTCTGGACACCGTCATGATTAGAAATCACAAATCCCTCGTTGTCCCGGGACAGCGACACCCCGAACGTGTTAATAACCAAATCCATTGCGATATCCTTCTATATAAATGTCATCGACGACAAAGAATTTTTCCTTTGCCCTCGTCATTGCCGTATAGACCCACTGATAATCCTGTTTCGTAGGATTCAGCATGATGTTCCTCGGAAAATAGGCATACACATTCGTCCACTCTCCGCCTTGGGCCTTGTGACAGGTCAGCGCATAGCCGAACGAAAGTCGGAGGGCATTGAGGTATTCGTCGGCCCGCATCATGTCGTGGAAGCGCTCGTCATCGTCCGCAATCCCCTTCTTCCGCATTCTGATGATGAAGTCGGAATAGAGCCGTCCCTGCTGCTGTATTCCGAGATTGGGCTGAGGCTGGTAAAGTATGTCATCAATCATCAGCTGCCGGAATTTCTCTCCCGTATATAATTCCTCCACCTCAATCTCTCGGAAAGACAGGCCGGCACGAAATTCCGATGCTGGAGAGACGCTCCTCACTATAACCAAGTCTCCGTTCCGCAGTCCAGAAACAAGATTGTTCTGCACAACGAGCAAGAGTTCGCCGGCCTGCAGCTGTCCGCTGTAGCCCAATGACTCTCGAAATCTCAGGCTGAAATTGTAGCATCCGGTGTTGCTCCTCGATATGAACACGGCATTGCCGTAATTCCCTCCACGTACATCGGAAAGATACTTTGAGGCCAGCACATCAACGGAGCGGAGAAGCTCGATGTCCGAGACATACCGGAACGGCAGTTTCTCCCAATGATTGACCGACCCATAGGGCAGGGTGTCTTCAGGTGCATCCTCCCATAGTTCCCTGATTTCCGACGCCGCGCCGATGATTCCGTTGTCTCCGCCCTGACGCATTACCTGCCTGAGTTCGGCATCCTGGGCTTCGATGTCAAAATGTTCCTTGAAATACTCCGGGCACAAGGCCGGGCATTGTTCCCCGGTCACCGGCGCGAGCTGACAAGGGTCACCTACGAAAATGAACCTGGCCTTCTCGTCATATGCCAGCAGATCAGAAAGAAGTCGCCCGTTCCCGAATTTCGACTGCACCATGGTCTTTTCCACACGATCGGAAATCATGGAGGACTCATCCACGACATACACATCAGGGCTGTCCTCCTCGGGTGTGCCGAGGGAAAAGTTGATGACCAACTGCAGCCCCTCCTTTTCGACGGAGTTCTCGTCCTTAACTTTCTTGGCATCCGCATTGAATCCCCGGAAACGATAAATCTGGCTATGAATAGTCTGAGCCTGATGCCCCGTGACATCTCCCAGGACTTTTGCCGCGCGGCCTGTTGAAGCAAGCAGTCCATAGCGTATCTTTCTTGCCTCCATAAAGTTGATAAGTTTCCGGACCAGCGTAGTCTTTCCCGTTCCGGCATATCCCTTCAGGATAAAGACTCTCGCGTCCTTATCCCTCAAGAAAGCCATCAGACGGTCAAGAGCCGCTTTCTGGTCCCCATTCAGAACAATTTCTTTCCCGTTACTCATTACTCATAATCTCTGAATCTGACAAAATCGAAGTCTGATGTTTTCGTGCCGTCCGAGTTCTCGACCGCGTTGCGTACAGTCGTTGAGGCCACACAGCGGATGCCGGAGTCCTTCAGTTTTCTGACAAGCATATATGTCAATGTCATTTCTCCCATTAGGTGAACAACGGCGTCTTTTCCGTCCGCCACATCAAGAATCTTCTTCAGCTCCTCCGAGGCAATGCGCTCCAACTCCGCAGAGTCCGCTTCCGGAGCAACGCTTCTGAACGGGATGTCAACGATTTCGCCAAACTCCCTTGCTGCTGAAAGCTGCTTTGGAGACCAGTTGAAAGAGGGGTGGTTGGAGTAGTTGATGAAGACGGGATGCGTTTCTTCTGTTGAGGCGGTGTCCCGCTCAACTATTATTTCTGGAAACTCGGCATTGAAGATTTCCTCTATGCATCGGTTGATGAGTTTATTTAGTTGACCAACTATGCCCTTTAAATTGGACTCCTTTGAATACCCCGCATGATTAGCCGAATTTCTGCAAGCGGTCAATTTCAGATATATTTGCCGCACAGACTTTATAAAAGCATTGCACAACAATATTTTAGACAGAGAACTATTTGCCGCCAATTTTCCAGTCCATGCGCGGCTGTCTTTAACAGACTTCTCGGATAATCCCAATATAGCTGACCAATAATCTCTGTTTTCGCGAACATCTTCATAGGGATTCAAGTTCGGATATCTTTCGACGAACAATGTAATTATCCCTTCTTGGCACAATGTGTACCCTTGTTGGAAAAGCGAATATTCTTCACACCACCGCAAGGCCGTCACTATATTTCCGGGACTTTCGGCAATAAACGCATCAATTCTTTCCTCTATAGAATCCAGCACCTTGACCAGCGGTTGCTGCAATTCTCCGCTGCGAGACAACTCCCTAATTAAGGACTTTGCGTCATTGGCCGCCTCGCCTCGAATTATATCTAATGATTGGCAGACTAATATCTCATTGGCAAATGTTTCAAGACTCTTACCAACGCGAAAAACGGACTGCTTGATATGAGTAGAAAAGACATTCTGATTTACATTAAATTTAGCCGCCTTCACAATCGGTTCCACCCGCCCAGTTTCCTTAAATGCCCCAGCCGCGAATGTCCAGTCCTCAAGTATCGACAATGGTAGTAAATCAACTATCGGAGCCAAGTCATTTGCGGGGTCATTTTTATCCCGTTCTCTTCCTTCGTAATTGCCATAGGACATATAGACGACACGCACATTTTTCAAGAACTTAGCATAGTTCCCAAGAACGAGCAGAAGCATCGGAAGATAGCGTAAAGCATGAGTCAAGTCAAAATAGAGTTCGTCACCAGATTGCAGTAAGTCGAAGACAATACCGAACACCTGCCACATTTCGTCCTCGTTTTTCCCATCAGGAATGCTGATTTCACGAACTTGACAAGGCAGCCGGGTCTCTCTCAGGACTTTCTCCAAACGTTCATAATGTTCATCACATTTTGTTTTATTATTGTAGCGTGTCTCATTTGTGCCAACCCAATTATCCTCTCTTGCCTTATTGGTAAGAATTATATATGCAGAATCCTCACCTGTCCAATCTTTTGCGCTGATATCCTCAAGCACGGCTTTCTGAACGAACCGTGTCTGGACGGAAACATTGCGCCCCATATATATGCACTTGTCGTAAAATCCAGTGCCCAGCACCGACATAAAAACTTTCCTTGCCATAGTTACCTTGTATTGCTGTCTTTAATTATCTGATTCAAAAGGTCGTATAGAGCCTTATGACTGACAGGGCGACCCAACCTATCATAGAAACTGAAATGCGAAATCTTGTTCGTCTCGCACTTCTCCTCAGCCTCCGTCCCCATATATTGCTGTGTGACGAACAAGGCCTTGGCACCCATCCCTCCATAATTCTTGACTGCCGATGAAAATTTGTCGATGTCGGTCTTGTCCAGAACCTGAGTCTTGCACTCGACAAAGAGCAGCTTGTGGCCTGTCTGAACGATTATATCGATTTCATTCTTCGCCCTCTTGTTGTTATAGGGAAAGACGATATTCAGCCACACCTCATTGCAGGATGGCCATTTGCGCAGAATTGTAGCGACTTCGTATTCAAACCAGCCGTATGACGTGACAAGTTCGAAGGCATGGGGCGAGACAAGCGTAAATTCTTTATGATTGCCGAACTTGTCAATAAAATAGAATCTCACGAGCTGCTTCAGACAGGATGAGCCGCTGTCGCGATATGACTTGTCCCAACTTATCTCAGAACTCGTCTCCGGATCCACAATGGTGTCCCTGATATTGTTGGCATATCTGCCGGAGTTGTGTTTGTTCGGATTTGTCAAAGTGTTGAAGACACTGAATTTCCCCCGATTATACCCGTCCCGAATCGCTTTTATCTTAGGCAGCTGTTCAAGGTCTTCTTCCGTATATTCTTCAAGGTTTCTGTGTTCCTTGACATCAGTCTGGTTATATCGGAGAATGCCGGCAATATCCGGAGTCTTGGCCGCATGCTTTTGTAATGAGGTACAATTATAGATTATGCTGTTCTGATCGACATATATGATCTGCAGATTCTCATATCGGTAAGCGAGCATAGCAAAGGCCATGCTCCAAGGCTTTGTGCCGCTCGACACATTGACCTCGACAGTCCAGTTCCGGAAGGCATCCAGCAGATTTTCTATCTTCTCACTTATGACAAAGTAGTCAAGCGGCTCAAGTTCAAACAGTTCGAACTGACAATCAGCCATCTCAGGGCTCATATCCCGAACGATTCTCTCCGCCTCCTTTTTCGTAGATGACGAGTGAATCAGAATGACTTTCCCTGCCCCGCTTTCCCGCAATGCCAGATACACCGGCATCGTCTGCCCGCCAACGAGGGCGATATGCAAAATCTTGTTATCCATATAATTGCCTGACACGTTATTCTTTCGGATCATCACCGCGTTTCCGGCTTACGATTCCGAAGCCGAGGCTAACGCCCTTGCCGAGCCCGACATAATCCGGCAAAGAGACATTTGATTTGAACTCCAGATCAAAAGCCATCATCTTCACGCCCTTATAGGTCATCAGCGTCTGCCTGCCGAGCGAAATAATGCGGCATTCCAGACGCGAAGTCAATGTGACGCCTATCCCTTTTGCAAAGGAAAGAATGTTTCCGGTGAGAATGTGTTCAAGAAACTCTATCCGGTCAGAGAGAGCATCCAGCTTCTGATATTCGGAAAAATTTCCCGAATTAAGCGGAAGCCACTTCCTCAGATGATACTCGAAACTGCTGTCCCAAACCTGCACGAGTATTCTGTTCGCTCTCAAATCAGCTATTGAGAACTCCTCCTCACGGTCTCCAAGACGGAGCCGAGTGATTCCGGACGAAAGGAACTGACCGATTACATCCGCGCCCGAATCTATCGCGACAATAGCCGCACACTGACTGATTCTTTTATACTGTATCATGGGATAGCGATATACAACCGTATCACCGCTGTGATTGTGGTACATGACATCAGCATTCCCGTCCATAGCGCCAATCACAGCTCCGCGGAACAAAGGAATTTCAAATTGGGACAGCCGATTGTCATACAGTATCACCAGTACCCTTGTCTTATCCATAATCACTCCGGTCAAAATTTGGTCACCTCTTCAAAAATATGCCTTGCCCGCTGTTCTCCGCACCATTGGCAAACCTTCTTCCAACAAGAGGAACCGAAATCGGCAAGAGTTTTCCGCTCTTTGGAGTCATTGTGGAAGATTCTAGAGAGTGTCACGACAAGATACCCATCTTCCGAGTCTGGCACAGACCCACGCATTGATTTCTTAAGCCAGCCGTTAACAGAATTTTCAACCTGCTTAAAACTGTTTATCAGATATTTGGAAGGGTCATTCACATTTTTGCGATCCAAATTGGACAAGCCCGCTTTGACGGACTCACCCCTCTCTTTTTCAGCCGCTTTCCTTCTGTCCTCACCAGCTTTCTCTTCATCAAGCAATCGTCGCAAGCCGGCAATTCTCTCCTTGTGACGGGTTCCTTCCGGCCAAATTGCTTCGGCCTTTTGGAATAAAGACAGAGCGATCGCATTATCGCAGTTTTCTCCTAAATAGTATTCTTCGGCAGCTTTAACAGCGGCATCATACTCCACTTGCCTTCGCTCCATTTCGTGGAGAAGCCTCTGTTTGACCTCATATTCACGCTTAAGATTCGCTTCCGCAGTTTTCCACTCTTCAAACTCGCGCGTTCTCTCAAGACGTTCTTTCCGTCTATCATTCTCATATCGCTGGACTTGGCCTTCATTTGCCATTGACATCTGGACGAAACCCATGAGCGAGAGCCTACCACCATCAATCGCAATCTTGCGGGACTTGCTTGACTTTCTTTTATTTAAAAGACCTCTGGAAACCCATCTAGCAGCATCAACCCCATTGATGGAATAATCGTCAAACTGCCAGTCACCAGTTATCGAGTGGAATCCAGAGCCGGCTGACATCTTGAATATGCAGGATTTATTGCCCTCGACCTGCAACGAATTGACTATACGAATCAGAGACTCGATGCCATCCACAATCCCTTCCGTTTTATCCGCCTCGTATCGCTCAAAGAAAGCCTTTTCTTTCCGGAGATAAGAAAGCGTATGCTTGTTGATAATCCCGAACAAGAATTCAGGTACTCCACAATTATTCTGCTTCAAAATTCGACTCTTTTCTTCCCGATAACTCGAATTGCCACTTGCATGAGAAAACATCTTTCCCGAGAGCATTACCGCGCCAAGCCCGCGGCTGGAAGGTGGCAGCATCTCATAGACAGTGTTAAATCCTATGTTAGAAAATCGTTCTCCGGTATTATTCCTGCCATGCTTCCAGCCTCCATACCAGTTTTTGCCGTCATTGCTTCTCAAATTGAAGATTTTCGTATTTACAAGCCTTGTTTCGGCAAATTCAATGTCCGAGAACTTAAGAAAGCGCATGAAATCTGTTCCATCTTTCGGATTGCCGAATGTCTCGTCTATGTCTGGGT
>DJRM01000076.1:0-22101 GCA_002440085.1 Bacteroidales bacterium UBA6360 | reverse complement strand
GCTGCCTCCCCGTAACCTCCTCACATCCCGTCTGGTAAGATACTCAAAAAGGATTGAACGCACTGCTCCCTTGATTGAACTTCCCGGCACTATAGGCCTGCCTGAAAGCTGATTTTTCACAAAGGACTTCACAGTATCCGGAGATACTCCCGATGGCATAGGCAATCTGAAATCTGAAACATCGTCAAGTATATTGCCAATCAACTCCTTGACTCCTCCGAGATCCTTGTTTTCAAAACACGCCGCAAGTTTTGACATATCAACGCCCCCTGCAGCAAGTCGGAGCAAATCAAATTTATAAAGTTCTCCGTCAGCAACCACAAAGTCGATTCCATTAACCCAGTCCTTTTCCGCCCCCGAACATATTACGAGGGGAGTCAGGACCTCAAGTTCAACATTATATCTGTCATTTATTCCTTCCATAGGCATCAGATTTTAATCGGGATGAAAATTGATTTGCCGCATCGCCATATAGGATGAGGACTTTCTCCGAGATTTTCTGTCCGTATGATTTCCCCTAAAGATTCTGGCTGAAGATTGACTATCCGCCCCTCGACACACGGAGATTTGCCCAATGCAAAGACTGACGCAGGAAGAAATGCATAAACTGCATTCTTACGGATGGAATTGTACGGACTTTCAGTTATCCAGCCACCTCTGCGTGCAAAATCATACGCAACAGCTTCTTTCCCCAACATCAAGGCCAATTTTTCCTTGTTTTCGGGAATGAATATGGAAAGGGAAATGGAATATTCAGATGATTCCGGACATTCAATTGTGATTGAATCTTTCTGACATTCAAAATAGCCGTTCCCGACATTTCTGTCAGTACCAATCCCCTCATATTGAAGAAGTTTCAGGCCTCTGTCCAGCAGGGAGCAATCCCCTTCTGCAAGAAAGAATAAGCCCGAATAGCCCTTAAAGAAAACTCGGTCCATATAAAACGGCCTAGCATCCTCATCTCCAAGGCGTGAAGGCATCGTTACTCTGGGCGAAACTTGTGAAGATATGAAATCCTCCGCAATTGCGCCGGCCGTAAGGAATCCGCCATGCTTTATGGAAGTGATGTCCTGCCCATCAACGAACAGCTGCTCTCCATTTATTACACGCCTGAAATAGTCAAAATCCAGCCACCTAACTTTTTTTACTTTCTTGGCATCTGAGATGTCTTTCAGATTCGGAAGGCTATATCTCAAAGGCTTTGGAAAAAAATAGACCGGTGAAGAGTTCCTATTTTCCTGATAGAACGGGAAGGCGGAACTGACAGAACAGCCGAGGTCTCCATTATCAGGAATCTGAACCCCAATCTTGGACAAGCAGGAAGTCACCGCAGCATATATGGTGTCTGACTGCACTGTCTTGAGACTGACACCATAATCACTTCTGTTGTCCCCGAAATGTACCGGAGACGTGAAATGAAGTTTGTAGACAGTGTAATTTGCCATAGGCTGTCACTGGTTATCAAAGACAATGTCCTCTCTGTCGAGTTCGCCGAACCTTACCTGGCCATAGCCACGCGAGCCGCTGCCGCCGAGATAGTCGTTTTCAAGAGCCTTTATCCCCTCATTGAGGAGCTTCAGCAGGTCATCTTCATTGTCGCCATCCCATACATTGATCATGAATTCCACACCGAATGACACGCCGGCCGGGACACGCTCGGTCTGGCGGGGATGCCCAGCTGTGCCTTCGATTCTGTCAATAACATTTTCCCACTTGCCCTCGGTGTAAGGTGCGTCAAGATTATCGCTGTTTTGCTTTAACAACTGCTCAGACTCCTCTGTCAGATATGCGTCCCTGACTATAATTTTTGATGGTTTGTTATCCTTCGCGAAACCGAAAAGATTGTTAATCCTATCATTTCCACCGACCTCAGGCGAGCCATAAATCTGTTCAAGAAGGCATCGCATTTTCCCTTTAAGCGAACTGCCCGGGATATATGGCTGCCAATCCTTTGTAGCACAGCGTATCACCGGGTTGTCTATACCTCCGATTTCAACATTGTCGCCACTGCCTCCTATATGCAGACCGGACAACAGATTCAAAGTCGTGCGTACTGCTATTTTCTTAACTAACTGTTTCATAATGCCGTCATTTTGTTTTTATATTAACACCCATTTCCGCTGCCTTATGATAGGCTACAATTGCCTCAAAAATCTGCACAAAATTTCTGAACTGCGATTCATTCCTGACATGACCCATCGCTTCGGAAATCACTTTGTAAAAGTCAACTATTTTATTGTTTTTATCGGCTCGTCCGACAGCATAAGCCAATTTGGGCTTAAGCATCACGAAACTGCTGTCATTATACCCTTGCAGTTGCTGTCTCTTAACCTCTCCGAAAAACTTCCTAAGCTGGTTGGTGGTCAGTTTACTTATTTTCTGCGGTCTGCCTGCTGCTGATGAAATCATGTCATCTTTTCCTAGATAACCGCCAAAACTCTCGGCAAACTGCACTGTCTTCTCTGTCACCTTATCAGTGATTTCAGAAGACGGAATGTACTCATTCCATGCCATAATCAATTGATTTTAAGTTATGTTATTAATTTTTGAATTTCAACTCAAGCTCCGCCCAGCGCGCGGCCACGGCCGTGAGCTCATATTTGCGTCTGTCGCACAATTCCGCCTTCATCCTATAGCAGAAATTTTTAACGCTGTCAGTTTTTCCGTCGGAGAATCGTTTGAGAAAATAGGCTGTATGCCACATATAGCTCATATCCCCGCTCTTCATCTTCCCACATAAGGTCATAAGCCGGTGAAGAATGGAGCGAGGCATTCCCTCTTTCTCTATCAGATCAACAAATTCTGTCTTGAGTTTCAGAACGGCATCGAACTCACCCTGCCATGAAACATTCTCACCGAACATATTCACGGCATTCTTCTGGGGCAGGCCCTTGCCGCATCCATCGAAATCTTTTGCCTTGCTTTCCGAATCTCCCGCGAGTTCCGCAGCTTTGGCTATCGGGTAATCAGGCGTAAGAATAACGATACCGGCAGAGATTGAAATATCGGCCCTTCCTACAAACCTACGGAATGACTTGCGGACTTCGTCTGCAAAAAGAATTACCTTGTCCCACTTTCCTATGGCAAAGACATCATCGCCGCCTGAATATAGTATATTTACATCGTCCTTGAACCTCTCCCTGATGGTGTTGAGATAACCGCTGAAAAACCAGTCAAGCATAAAGGACAGCGTGGAGTAGGCGGCAAAGCTCTTTGATGCCTCCGGCAGCCCCTTTATGAAAATGGCTCCGAGATTGTCCACATCCATACGGAGTATTCCTAAATATTCTCCGCCCGCAAGTTCTTCAAAAGTCTTGTAGCGGTCGCCCGCCATAGCCTGCTTGTTTCCGCCGTAGAATTTGAAAGCATAACTGCATAAATTTCCCTTTATATGTGGAACTATTAGGCTATTGACACTCGTAACCCTGCACACATCCACTGACGATATGCCTCTGAACTCGGAATCAGCAGCTATAAGTTCCCTCTGATCAAACAGATATGTATGGACTCCCATTATCTCCATATCGAGTTTCGACCTATTCGTAAGAAACCTTGACCCTTCGCCGCTTTCCGAATGCGTGATGATGTAGTCGGCGTCTTTCAGCACCATACCCAAGTCACATTGTTTTTTCACAGATGGAAGAACCCACAGAGAATCGTCCCCCGAGCCTGCGATATTGACACAACGCCCTTCAACTCCGGAAACGGCACAGACTCTTGCATCAGGCGAAATCTCTTCAGGAATAAAAAGATTCTCTTTCAGGACAATTGATCTGAACCGTGTATTTTTGCAGGCTGCAAGTTTTTCCGCCATGGCACGCCACAAATCACCGATTTTCGAATTCACCTCCGACCCGTCAAATACGACAGTCTTTGTCCTTGTGTCGAAGGCAAATGGGATATAATCGATATTCAGCAGCAGTGCGCCTTTGTGCTCAGCCCACAATTTCTGTTCAAACACCTCGCGCAGACTCTCGATTGCAGCCGTCACAGCGGGGGTATTCGGAAGAAGCATATAGAATTTTCCTCCGGAAGAATAAACAACCTGTGCATCCGTTGCGTTAATATCCTTATGAGAAAGTATTCTCCGTATAACAGAATCTATGAGAAGCTGAAGATAAAAGGAACGTCCCTTAAGGCTTACGGCAGCCTTCTTGGAAGAGACATTATAAATGAAATTCTGTATGCCTGAGATGTCTCCTCCCAAAAGAATCACCGGCTTCGCATCCTCTGTGATGGAAATACGTGTGCCGTCCCATTTAAAGGCGGAGTGATTGTACTCCCGATAGACACAGAAGCAATCTGCGAATGCCGCCGTTGTCTTCAGATGCTCATACAAGCTCACATTCGCCATGTCCATAGTGTTGGATGGGATGCACCAAGTATATTTCTTAAGAAGATAAGTCAGACTTTCGGCAAATCCGCTGTATGAATCACACGGAAGGCTCTTGAATTCTTCACAGAAGAGCCCCCACAATCGCTTATAGTCCTCCTGACTGACTCCGTCTGAAACGGCTTTGATTTCTTTGGGAAAAAATCTGCCCTCATCTATGTTCAGCCCATTGAGGGAGAATGCGGATGAATAGGAGCCGCCATTTATCGAATTGAAAACCGAGAAGAGAGGAATGCGCTTGTACCTATCCCCCCCCACTGAATAGACTGTTCTCCATCGACCCTCTCCCGTTCCATCGAAGAAGGTGCGGTTCTGTCAATTCCCGCGCTCCACCAATCCGCCAAAGTAACAAGTGCCTGCAATTCCGTTTTCGGTTTATGGTGGTTACACGCAAACGACGCCATCGAATCATCAAAATCTTCATTCGTCGTTCCGACTCCGGGAACCTTAGCCATTATGCCGCCATAATTCTCAAAAAACTCATTTGTCCACACGACATGCTGATATCCAAACCTGCCATGTTCATTAATTGGGCAAATATCATCGGCTATTCGTTTGGAATATTGCGACAGACTATTATACTTATCTGAAAAAGAATTGTCGGCTCTCTGATAGAATTTCCCTATATCATGCAGCAATGACGACAGAAAAATCCTGCGCCTCAGATTTTCTTCCATAATTGTCAGTTTTAGTTTTCAATGTTAATGCGGCTTCATACCTACTATAGGACAAATGTAGTTAATATTCTTAAAACATCCAACACCACAGCCCGCTCCGCCGCAAAAATAGCGGAGCGTCACATTGTCCCAGAAATATTTAATGGCGGCAACGCTTCCTAATAATATCTGTAAAACAGCGCGATGGAGCGGATGCCGGCGAAGAACTGGGAGAGGAGGTAAGACTCGTTCGGGGAGTGGATGGTGTCGCGTTCAAGACCGAAGCCCATCAGAAGCGGGTCTATGCCGAGTATGTGCTGAAGGTCAGCGAGAATCGGGATGCTGCCGCCGCCACGTGAAGGGACGGGTTCGGTGCCATAGACCTCGGTCATTGCGCGGGATGCTGACTGATAGGCGTGCGACGAAATCGGGATGAGGAAGCCGTTGCCTCCGTGGCAAGTCTTTACCTCCACCTTCACATAAGGCGGTGCAATGGAAAGAAAATGTTCCGTAAAAAGCCTGCTGATTGTCGCGCTGTCCTGGTTCGGGACCAGACGCATGGAGACTTTCGCGTGAGCCTCGGACGGAAGAACAGTTTTGGAGCCCTCGCCTGTAAAACCGCCCCAGATGCCGCAGACATCGAGACATGGGCGGATGCCGGTGCGTTCAAGAGTGGTGTAGCCTTTCTCGCCCTTCACCTCTTTGATGCCCAAGAAGTTCTTGTATTCTTCGAGGTCGAACGGAGCCCTGGCGAGCTGCGCGCGGTCTGCGTCGGAAAGTTCCACGACATCGTCATAGAATCCCTTGACGGTGATGCGCCCGTCCTTGTCGATGAGTGATGAGATCATGTCGCAGAGGACATTTATCGGGTTGGCTACCGCGCCACCGTAATGCCCGGAATGCAAGTCCTTGTTCGGCCCGGTGACCTTCACCTCAAGGTAGGCAAGGCCACGCATTCCGCAGTTGATTGAAGGCACCTTGTCCGAAATCATGGTCGTGTCTGAGACAAGAATCACGGACGCCGCAAGCCTTTCCTTATTTGCTTCCGCCCACTTTGCAAGCGACGGACTGCCGATTTCCTCCTCTCCCTCAAATATAAACTTGACGTTATGATGGAGCTGCCCGGTGCGGACAAGATATTCAAATGCCTTGATGTGCATGAACAGCTGTCCCTTGTCGTCGTTCGCTCCCCTGCCCCAGATTGCCCCGTCATGAATTTCCGGCTCAAACGGATCGGAATGCCAAAGTGCAATCGGGTCAACAGGCTGGACATCATAATGACCATACACAAGGACAGTCGGGAGTTCCGGCGAAACCGTTTTCTGCCCGAACACTACCGGATGACCATCCGTAGGATAAACCGCAGACTCATCAGCCCCCGCTTCTTTCAGCAGTTCGGCCAGCCTTTCGGCGCAGCGCAGCATATCTCCCCTATGATTCGGATCCGAACTTATCGAAGGAATCCGCAGCAGCGAAAAAAGTTCCTCGAACCACCGCTGCTCATTGTCCTTGATGTATTTTTCCATAATTGTAATAAAAAATTGTACTAGAATTGAATAAAAAGATGGAGTGCAAGGCTTGCGAAATCTTTTTATTCAGTCCGTAATTTCGATTTTGCGTAGTCCAGAGTAAGTTTGAATGTCTTGCTCTTCGATGACGGAGCGTCATACATCGCATCGGTCATGATACGTTCGCAGATTGCACGCAGCCCCCTCGCCCCGAGTTTCTCACTGATTGCAGTATCGACAATCAACTCAAGCACTTCCGGCTCAATCTCCAACTTTATTCCGTCAAGCTCGAACATCTTCTCATACTGGCGGATGATGGCGTTCTTAGGCTCGGTGAGTATGCGGAGCAGCGCCGGCTTGTCAAGATTGTCAAGCCATGTGATGACCGGAAGACGCCCGATAATCTCCGGAATGAGACCGTAGGCACGCAGATCGGCCGGCTCGACATAGCGGAGCAGATTGTCCTTATCGACCTTGGGCTTGGAAGAAACCCCGTAGCCGATTATCTGAGTGTTCATCCTCTGGGCAATATGGCGCTCTATGCCCTCGAACGCACCGCCGCAGATAAAGAGTATGTTCTGGGTGTTGACGTGGATGAATTCCTGCTCGGGGTGCTTGCGCCCGCCTTTCGGCGGAACATTCACGACATTTCCTTCAAGAAGCTTCAGCATGGCCTGCTGTACCCCTTCTCCGGACACGTCGCGCGTAATGGACGGATTGTCCGACTTGCGGGAGATCTTGTCAATCTCATCAATGAACACGATGCCCCTCTCGGCCTGCGCGACATCAAAGTCAGCCTCCTGAAGAAGTCTGGTAAGTATGCTTTCCACATCCTCGCCTACATAGCCGGCTTCCGTGAGCACGGTAGCGTCAACAATAGTGAACGGGACGTCAAGCATGCGCGCGATGGTCTTCGCGAGCAGGGTCTTTCCAGTACCCGTAGGACCGACCATCAGGATGTTGCTCTTCTCAAGTTCCACATCATTATTCGCTGCATCTGGGGAAAGATTATGCTCCAGACGCTTGTAGTGGTTGTATACAGCAACGGACAGTTGTTTCTTCGCCCGGTCCTGACCGATCACATACTGGTCAAGAAAAGCCGTTATTTCATGAGGTTTGAGAACTGTCCTTTTTTTATCCGCACCGGTCTGCGAGGCCTTTTTCTGCTTGCGTCCGAACGCCTCTTCAACATACTGATGCCCCATCTCCACGCAATCTGAGCAGATGCAGGCATCCAGGCCCTGAAGGAGTAGCGGAACCTCATTCTCGCTCCTGCCGCAGAACATGCAATATCTCAGGCCATCGCCCTTTGTCTTTTTCTTGTCCATATATTCAGAATACAGTTTTTCACGCTATCAGAGCGTGGACGTATTTTAAAACATGTGAATGCTAACGTGACTTCTTCACAAGGATCTCGTCCACCATACCGTAAGCCTTGGCCTCTTCAGCGTTCATCCAATAGTCACGGTCGGCATCGGCGGTTATTTTCTCGACGCTCTGGCCTGAATGTTCCGAGATGATGCGGTAGAGCTCCGTACGGGTCTTCTCAATCTCGCGCGCTGCAATGAGGATGTCCGAAGCCTGGCCCTGGGCGCCTCCGAGCGGCTGGTGAATCAGCACGCGGGAATGCGGTAGAGCCGATCTCTTGCCCGCAGCGCCTGCACAGAGAAGAACCGAGGCCATAGAAGCGGCAAGACCGGTACAGATCGTCGCCACGTCAGGTTCGATGAGCTGCATGGTGTCATAGATTCCCAGCCCGGAAGAAACCTGTCCGCCGGGGGAATTGATGTAGAGGGATATGTCCGCAGTAGAATCAGACGAAGCAAGGAAGAGAAGCTGAGCCTGGATTATGTTGGCGACGTCGTCATTTATCGGAACCCCGAGGAAAATGATACGGTCCATCATAAGGCGGCTGAACACATCCATCGAGACAGCATTGAGCTTCCTCTCCTCGATTATCGTCGGATTGAGATATCCGTCAAGAGCAGCCGCGCCCGAACTGGACACGGCTGTCTGATAATCATGCATCTTCAGTGAAGATATGCCTTCCGATCTTGCAAATTTTTCAAAATCAGTCATATTATTCATTTATATAAATTTATGACGATAAAAAGATGGAGTGCAAGGCACTCGGTGAAGCTTTTCGTTAAGCCATCCGCGCAGTCCAAGTTCAATTGAGACAGCCATGGCGAGAAAAGGTCGCATTAGCGAACATAAAACCGCAGCAACCTGATGGTTGTGAGGATTTTATCAAGACGAGTAACGCGGCAATCCGCTTTTTAGCGTTATAAATTTCTGAACTTTTCTACGGAAATTTTCTTATGTTTGAGTGTAATCACTTCTTTCACAGCAGCAACGGTCTTCTCATTCTCCACCTGCTCAAGGATGCGGCGAGCCTGCTCCTCGTTTGCGAGCACGCTCTTGGCGTAGGACTCAAGCTGCTCTTCAGGAACATTGTTCATCCCGTACATCGCAAACTGGTAGGCGGCAAAGCCCTTTGCGCTCGCGAGCAGATCCGCCTGCTCAACCTTCACACCATACTTGTTCATGATGAAGCCGCGCACGAGCTGCCAGCGATAGTCCTCGACAAAGAGACTGAACTCCTTCTCGATTTCCTCCATGGTGAACTTGCCTTCATTGGCAGTGTGAATCCACCTCTTCATAAAAGCTTCAGGGAGCTTGAGGTCAGCCTTCTTCACAAGGTAGTCACGAACATCCTTCGAGAAGCGGAAGTCAGCCTCGTTAGTGTACTCGGCAGCAAGCCTCTCGGTAATCTTAGCGTCGAACTCCTCCTCTGACTTCACGACGCCCGGGCCGTAAATCTTGTCGAATGTCTCCTGTGTGAGCGGAGCGGAAACGAAAGTCTTGACTGACTTCACAGTCACCTTATAGACTGGGTCTATGCCCGAAAGTTCCTCCTTCTTCACCTTGATGAGAGCCGCACGGTCGTTCTCGTTCTCGAACGCCTCGTTAACGTTCACTTCAAAGCTGTCGCCCGGCTTCACGCCGACAAACTGCTTCTTTGCGGCCTCCGCGACATTGCGGAGGGCGATGTATGTTCCCTCTATCTTGTTTTCTCCCTGTTCAAGATCCGCAACGATGAAATCGTCCTCCTTTGCAGCCTCACCGTCCACGAGGTCTCCGTACTGTTTGAGAAGGTTTTCCTTCATTTCCTTCTTGGCCTCATCCGTCACGGTGATGTCATAATAGACGACCTCGTCCTTCTTGTCAAGCTCGATGTTCACGGCCGGGTTGCAGGCGATGTCGAACTTGAACTCGAAGCTGTTGCCGTCTGTCCACTCGTTCTTCGGCTGTTCCTCCGAAGGAAGCGGCTCGCCGATGACGTTGAGCTTCTCGTCCTTGATAAAGGAATTGAGCTGCTCGGAAATCACGTCATTCACGGCGTCAACGAGAGCACTGTTTCCGTACATCTTCTCTATCAAGGACATAGGAACCATTCCCTTGCGGAATCCCTTGATTTCCGCCCTGCGTCGGATGTCGACGAGTTTCTTCTTTTTGCCTTCAGCATAATCGGCCGGTTCTATCGAGAGCGAAACCTCGATATTGAGATCGTCAATTGCGTTCTTTGTAAGTTTCATGACTATAAATTTAAATTTTACTTATTTTTCTTTTCTTGCCGGAAGGATATACGACCCGCGCGTGATAGACCTGCCGGATATATTCCTTGAGATTCTCGCTCACGGTGTGAAGTTCCTTCAGCGAGATGTCTGCCTCATCGAACTGCCCCTCGTCTATCTTTCCCTGAACAATGCGGTTCACAAGTTCGGAGATTCCCTGCGGCGTGCGGTCCTTAAGGGTTCTCGATGCCGCCTCAAGAGTGTCGCAGAGCATAAGAATCACCTGTTCCTTTGTTGTTGGACGAGGTCCTGGATAGGTAAAGTCAGCGACGTCGGCGGGATCTCCACCGGCATTGACCCACTTGCTGTAGAAGAACGCTGTCCGGGTCGTGCCGTGGTGCGTGGCGATGAAATCGCGGATCACTGACGGAAGCTTGTATTTCTCGGCAAGCTGTAGACCATCACTCACATGGCGGATTATCTCCTGTGCACTTTCCTTCGGTTCAAGCGTCTGGTGGTAGGTCTCGCCCATTGTCTCGTTCTCGACGAAGCACTGCGGGTTGCATATTTTTCCGATGTCATGATAGAGAGCGCCTGCACGCACGAGCAGCGCGTCAGCATCAATGCTGCGAGCCGCCGAGTCAGCGAAATTCGCAACCTGAAGACTGTGCTGGAAGGTTCCCGGAGCCTTGCTTGCCAGTTCCCGAAGCGCCCTGTTGTTGGTGTCGGAAAGTTCCATTAGACGCGAGGAAGAAACGAGGTTGAAAATCTTCTCAAAGAGGTAGATGACCGGATAGAGCGCCACAGAAATCATCGATGCGAGGAAGAGTCTGAGCAACACCCAATAGTCCACAGCCCCGTCAAGTCCTTCCATAAAGCGGAATGCGAACCACACGGAAGCAAGCGTGAAGAACACGATGATAGCGTTCACGAACTGAAGCCACCCACGGTTGAAGAAGTCGAACACATAGATCGCAACCACTCCGGCAACTGTATGCATGACAAACAGTTCCATCCCGTCATGTCCGAAGACGAGCAGCGGAATCAGGGACACGATGTATAGCGGAAGAATGAGCTTCTTGCGGAAAAACGCGAGAAGGTAATAGGCAAACAGCGGAAACGGAACCAGGTACAGCGCCTTAGGATAGGTTACTTCCACCGCCGAGGCCGTGAATGCCGTGAGCGTGAATATGAGCAGCAGGTAGACATACCTGTTCATCTGCGTGAATATATGCGGACTCGTGAACCAAATCACGAAGAACAGCACAAGGACGATGGCGAAGGCAAGAATGATGTTTCCGCACCACATCACCGCCCGGTTTCCGGAATAGCCGATGCTCGAATCATATTCGGCACGATAGGAGTCAAGAATCTGCTCGACCTCAGCCGTAACAATCTCTCCCTTGGATACAATCACATTGCCCGCGTTCACGACCCCCTTTGTAGGAGAAATCTCCGGAAGGTTTTCGGTGTTCACGAGCTCGGACATCTGTCTGTCAAGAATGAGATTCGGAACTATGAGATTATAAACACCGAATGCCCTGCAAAGGGAATCCGCAGAGGCTTCCCCGGAGAGCGAGGCAAGAATCTCAAGCTTTGCCGAAGACACGGAAAGTATCTCCTCCACCGGTTTCTTGACGGCCCGCTTGTCTTTCTGGACATAGACTAAGGTCCAGTCATAGTCTCCGGACTGCCGGCCTCCGAAATATTCGCCGTCATCGGCTATGCCTCGCTGATAGACAGCGTCAAGCGACGAGGCGATCATCGGCTTCAACTCGGAGTACTGCCCGAAATCCATTGAGTTGAGATCCTGAACGGCTTTCAGCCCGACCTTCTGATCCTGCTTGTAGTACGGTATGATGCGGTTCTCCTCTGAGTTGCGCTCCTGCTGGAGTTCTGCCTGCGTCTTGAGAACAGGGAAGTCAAATTCGGCGACAAGCGTCTCGTACATCCACGGGGAACCCTTGCTGTAGCTGTAATTGAATTTCGTACTCCTCGGCATAAGAAACACAAGAAGTACGAAAACTATAGCCAAAGGTATATATACCCTGTAATCCTTCGGAAGCCTGTCGCTCATAAATTATCTGCAAAAATGTTGTGACGGCTATGCGTCGACGTTTGCGTAGTGTGCGTTCTGCTCGATGAACTCGCGACGAGGCGGGACGTCGTCACCCATAAGCATAGAGAAGGTGAGGTCGGCGGCTGCGGCGTCCTGAATGGTAATCTGGCGAAGCAGGCGGTGCTCCGGATCCATCGTCGTGTTCGCGAGCTGTTCATCACTCATCTCACCGAGACCTTTATAGCGCTGCACGGTCACGCCCTTGTCGGTTCCCTTTCCAAGCTGAAGGGTAGCCTCACGGCGCTGGTCGTCGGTCCAGCAATAAATCTCCTCCTTGCCCTTCTTCACGAGATAGAGCGGCGGAGTCGCGAGATAGACATAGCCGTTCTTGATGAGGTCGAACATATAGCGGAAGAAGAACGTCAGGATGAGGGTCGCGATGTGGGAGCCGTCGACATCGGCATCGGTCATGATGATGACCTTGTGGTAACGCAGCTTACTGAGATTCAGTGCCTTGCTGTCCTCTTCCGTGCCGACTGTCACACCGAGTGCAGTGTAGATATTGCGGATTTCTTCGCTCTCGAATACCCTGTGGGTAAGCGCCTTCTCGACATTGAGAATCTTACCCCTGAGAGGAAGGATAGCCTGAGTCTTGCGGTCGCGGCCCTGCTTTGCGGTACCGCCTGCGGAGTCTCCCTCGACGAGGAAGAGCTCGCATTTCTCAGGATCCCTCTCGGAGCAGTCGGCAAGCTTGCCCGGCATTCCGGCTCCGGACATGACGGACTTTCTCTGCACGAGTTCACGCGCCTTTCGGGCCTCGTGGCGCGCCGTCGCTGCAAGTATCACCTTGTCAACGATGGCCTTGGCCTCCTTCGGGTTCTCCTCAAGGAATGCCTCAAGCGCTGAAGACACAGCCTGAGATACTGCCGGATCGACCTCACCGTTTCCTAGCTTGGTCTTGGTCTGTCCCTCGAACTGAGGCTCGGCGACCTTAACGGAAATCACCGCCGTGAGTCCCTCCCTGAAGTCCTCGGCGGCAAGGTCGAACTTGAGCTTCGAGAGGAAGTTATTCTTGTCGGCGTATGCCTTGAGTGTCTTGGTCAGTCCGCGGCGGAAGCCGGTAAGATGCGTACCGCCCTCTATGGTGTTGATGTTGTTGACGTATGATCGGACCTCCTCGGTAAACCCTGAGTTGTACTGAAGAGCGACCTCAATCGGAATAATCTTGGAAGTCTCAAGACAAATCACGGAGCTTATCGGCTCGTTGTGGCTGATGGAGTTGATGTACTCGACATACTGCTTCAGACCCTCCTCGGAATAGAACTCCTCCGTTCCCGGGTGAATCGCGTCCATCATTTCCTTTCCGCCGTCCTCGACAGGCTCGCGCAAGTCGGTAAGAGTCAGTCTGATTCCCTTGTTGAGAAATGCAAGCTCACGAAGACGGTTTGCAAGCGTCTTGTACTTGTAGAGTGTCGTGACGGTGAAAATCTCGGCATCCGGATGGAAGGTTATGGTTGTTCCCGAGTCGTTTGACTCGCCTACGACCTCCACCGCCGTTGTCGGCTTTCCTTTGGAATACTCCTGGACGAAGATCTTGCCCTCGCGGTGAATCTCTGCGCGGAGATAGTCTGAAAGCGCGTTGACGCAGCTCACTCCGACGCCGTGGAGACCTCCGGAGACCTTGTAGCTGTCCTTCGAGAACTTTCCGCCAGCATGAAGCACCGTGAGGACGACCTCAAGGGCCGAACGGTGCTCCTTTTCATGCATCCCGGTCGGAATGCCTCGTCCGTTGTCCTTTACCGTTATGGAGTTGTCCTTGTTGATTGTGACGTCAATACGGTTGCAGTATCCTGCAAGAGCCTCGTCTATACTATTGTCAACGACCTCATATACAAGGTGATGAAGACCTCTCTCGCCAATGTCGCCGATGTACATTGAGGGCCTTTTCCTTACGGCCTCAAGTCCTTCGAGAACCTGAATGCTGTTTGCGGAATACTGCTGCTCCGCTGCCTTGATTTCTTCGTTTTCAATCATTTCGTAAAATTCGTTTTAGCCTGCAAATATAGCGATTATTTTCCAAAACTCAAACGCAGGCCGGCGGTAAGTTCCGGCCCTCTTTCGGCATAAAGAGGAGTGCGCTGGATGGTCTGTCCCGTAAGGCGGCTGCCATGGAGCCAGAAGGAGAGCTGCCTGCTGTATTGGAACTCCGCAGAAAAGTACGGTTCGCCGAAGCCCGGAATCCTGTAATCTGCCATCGTGTCCGGTGCTGTCAGAACGCGCCCCCTGCGAATGGTCGAGAACTCGCAGCCGATACCGACAAAAACCCTCTTGATCACATTGAACTGCACAGCCACGTCACCGGTCAGCGATGCAGGAGCGACATACTCCAAAGCCTCGTCACGGACAAAAAGCCCGTTGTAGCGCAATCCGAGCGAGACTCTGCCCCAATCGTCGGAATATCTCGCGTCCAGTCCCGCCGCAAGAAGCCCGGAAGACGCGAATGAAAGGTCATACACCGGCAACCGCCGAAGGCTACCGTCAAATCCGAGATCAGCGAAGCGCACGCTCTCAATGACCGACGTCGCCCTTTCCGCGTATGAGACGAACGCCTCATATCCGAAGACGGAGCGTATTCGTCCCTTCAGCCCGAACGAGGCCTTCACCCGCTCGACAGTGTTCCCGAGCGTGGCATGGGAGGAAAGAGCGGCAGAACAAATGCCGTAGTGACGGTAATCACCGACGAGAGACGTGTATGAATTCATATACTCTCCCCCGTCAACCCCAAGCCAAATGTTCAAAGGTATGCGACGGAAGTCGTAGCTTACCCTCAACGCAGGATAGACATATTGGCTGCGTGCGCCGTTCTCCGCGCCGGCAGCTTTTGATTTGACAGGAATGTCTGCCTTCAGGCCAAGATCGAACGACCAGCGCCTGACACTGAGCACATAGCGCGGCACGAACTCAAAAAGAGCCGCCCGATGACCGAGTCCGGACATATATGCCGCCACATCAGCGTTCATTCCGAGAACGAAACGGCCGGACTTTTTCGTACGGACATTGAGGTCGACGCCGGCCCGGAAGCGATTCTCTCCCACGGAAAAACTCTCGGAAGCATATTTCGGAATCATGCGGTCATGACCGAAGCCATACTTAAGCCATGTGCAGAATCCGACTCCTCCAGAAACCGTATCCTTCGAGAACACACGAATTTCCGCAATACCGCGGTCAAGACTGCGTCGGCGAAGCCAGTCCCTCTGCTGAAGTCCGTTGTAGGAGAGATCGGCATTGAGGCCGACTCTGTCCCAATCGTAGCGGAACGAAATTCCCGCATCGTTGTCCATGTCATAGTTCCAGTCCTTCCAATACTGCCTCGTGCCCTCTTCCTTAAGGCCGGAGAGGAGCCCCCTGTCGTCTAAGCCGACCTTGCGGTAGTCGCCGGCGTACGAGCGGTGACTGCCATACATGTCAAGAGAAAGCCTTCCGTTTGAAACGGGAGAATAGACGACGTCAAGTTCAGGATGGAGCGTGTAGCCGAGACCCGCATTCAAATAGAATGTCTCCGGCTTTCGGTTTCCGAAAGAAGGCTTCATCTCTACGCTGTACGGGCTGAACTCGTATGCGCCGCGATAGGGTCTGTCGAACACGGAATAGTCGAATGTCATATTGAATCGCCGCACCGAATCCGGAACGGCCATCTCGATTTCGCCCTTCTGTGCAGTTTCCGTAGCAGCCTTGTACTTGTTGGTCACGACAACCGTCGGATTATAGTTCTGAGCCGTGGCCGACAATGCAAAGGCGCAGAGGCAAACGGACGCGGCAATGATATACCTATATCTTTTCATATATTCCTTCTTTTCAAAGAATTATTTCTCGCCCATTTCGGAAAGACGATCAAGGCGCATTTTCACATTGTCCGGAACATCGTCCGTGTCCGACACTGGCTTATAGCCGTCCCTGACGCTCTCGAACGTGGCTTTCGCCTGACGGAGATCGCCCTGTTCCGCGAATGAGTCGCCAAGAACGAGGAAGGCCTTCGCAAGCCAGTAGTTCTGCTTTGTTCCGGAATCGGAGAAGGCATAGACAAGATCCTCGACAGCCTTGTAGTCGGCACGGTCGAACCTGTCCTGGACAATCATGAACTCGGCTTCGGCACCGTAGGCATCCGTCGGGGTCTTGGCGAGTTCCTCGAAAATCCCGAATGCCGCATCACGCCGGCTCAGAGACAGGAGCGACTTGGCACGGACATATTCGGCCTCACGAAGAAGTTCTGCGGACGGCGCATCCAGGACAAGCACTGCCGCTGCACAATTTTCAGCCTCCGGATAGAGTCTGGCACGGTATGCCGAACGCATGCGCCCGACAAGGGCGGCCTTTCCTGTATCTCCGGAAGGAGCCTTCCCATACAGCGAAGTGTAGGCAAGGTAGGCCTCCCGCCAATGTTCAAGTGTGTATGAAAGCTCAGCGTAGCGGAGCATCGAAGCCTCGACAAACACGCCCTCACCATTGTCGATGACATCCTCATAGGCATCGCGGGCGCGCTCATAATCACCCGACAGACGCCAGCATTCCGCGATGCAGAACTCAGCCTTGTCGCGGTTTCGCCCGGACGGATATGTCTGAAGGTATTCCCCGAACGCTGCACGCGCCCTGTCATACTGCCGATCGAGGAAAAGCTGTTCCGCAGAGGCAAAATAGATGTCATCCTTCTCCTCTTCAGTCTTCGAGCTTCCCTTCCCGATATTCTCGATGTAGGCGAGGTATTCCTTGGCACGTCCCTCCGACCGGTAGATGGACTCGATTGCAAGCAGAGCATTGTCGGAGTATTCCGTGCCGGGCATGTTCTCCGCCACACGCTTGTAGTAGCCCAGAGCCTCGTCCTTATGTCCGGAGTTTCTTTCCAGCATCGCCTTCTCAAGCAGTGCCTGAGCCACATACGAGCTGTCTTTCACGCCGCCAATCACAAGGTCGAAGCAACCGGACGCCGATTTCGTGTCCTTGGACTCAATGTAACTGCGTCCGAGATCAAGCATCGCAGGAGCATAGTGCTCCGACTCCGGCCTTGCCTCCATGACCTCCCTGAGACGACCGACTTTCTTATTGAGATTTCCGTCAAGCCCATAAGAGACGGCTGCCTGCCAGTAAGGATAGATGTCGTCAGGGTCGTAGTAGCTGTCAGCAACCTCGCCGTAAGCCTCGGCAGCGGTCTTGTAGTCCCCTCGGATAAAACTGCAGTCAGCCACACGGGTCAGCGCGTCCTTGCGGAAATCGGCTGAGCTGCGGGTGTAGGTGCCGTTCTGCTGCCGGGCATACTCACCGAACCATTTCACCGCCTGGTCGTAATCCCCGAGCCTGAAGTACGCATATCCTATATTATATGGAATGAGGCTGCCTTCCTGAGTTCCCTCAAGCGCGGAAACGTTATAGAGCGACTTGGAAACAGACACGGCAGCGGCATAGTCTCCATTTCTGTAGTAAGTCTCGGAAAGCCAATATCTTGCCAACTGGTTGAAAGGATCATTTCCGTCGGAGTAGAATGTCACCGTCTTAAGGCACGGCACGGCTGCCCTGAGAGAGCCGGCGGAAAGAAGCTGTCTTGCCCTCAAATAATTGGCTTTCATGTAGTTGTGCTGCATTTCCGGAGTAAGTTCATCGATGTTGTCATAGGCATCTATTGCGCCCTGATAGTCGTGGCTGTAGAGTGCGGTGAGGGCGATGTAGCCGTAGATATCCTGACCGCTCGTGTCCGGATAGCGCCTCAGATAGTCCCGGAAAACAGAAACGTCGGTATTGAGATCAAAGGCGAGCTTGGCGTAGTTGAACATTGCATCCTTTTCTATGGCCTTGTCCCACGTCCGGAGCGACGCGTCACGAAATGCGCCCATCGCCGCGACTTTGTTCTTTGTCCTGATGTAGGAGTAAGCCATGTGGTAGTCGGCAATCTGTCCCAGAGAGTCCGTCCTGTCCCCCATTTTTTCAAAGTTCTCTATTGCACCGGCATAATCGCCCACGGCATAAAGCACGGAACCGGCGAAGAAACGGTCGGAACGGTTCATTTCAGCATTCCCGGAGGCATTCAGGTCGTAGTATTTCTTCGCCGTCGCGGCATCCCCGGTCACAAGCGCGGACTCGGCAATCATCCTGTTAAGCCGCGGCCTTCTGTCTTCGGACACGGAAGCCGAAATTCTCGGGCCGTTCTTCAGTACATATTCGTATGCCCCGAGCATAAAGCGGCACTCAAGAGTATAATAATCAGACATTTCCGCAAACCGTCTGTCTTTTCCGGACTTCGAGAACCAGTCCACGGCTTCTGAAAATTCGTTGCGTTTGTAGCAGATGTAGCCGAGAGAATACTGCGAGGGCGCGGTGTAGTCAGACTTCGGCTGCGAAACGACCTTGCCGAAAAGTTCATACGCCTTGTCGTAGTCTCCGGTTTCCTGCGCGGAGAACGCGTATTTGAAAGTATACTCCGTCCGCGACGAGCGCCTCAGCTGTTCGGGCTTCATGCCCGAGAATATTTCGGCGCATTCAGCATATCTTCCCTGTTCAAAAAGGTTTACGGCATGGGAGAAATGAAGGCGCGGAAGCATCTCGGAATATGGATATTCCGTCTCGAACCACTCGATGTCATGGACGTATCCGTAGGTTTCGAGAGCGGCGGAGCACAGAATGGAATATCCCTTTGCCTCGGAAGAACCTGTTTCCGAATATATGTTCTCGAATTCATTCCTCGCGCTGCCGTACATCCCCTTGTCGTAGAGTTTTACGGCCCGGGAAAACGGAGAACCCAACACAGCGATGAGTGTGAATATATATAAACCCTTCAACATAAGCCAAAAATTTTACAAATTTACTCAAATTTTCTCACTATCTTTGCGAGAATACGGCACTTTTTGCACATATTACGCCATTGCACGATGAAGACATTGATTAAATTCAGGGACGCGGACATCATCAACGGAGAGACGACGGTTATTTACGGGCTGGATCTGACGGTTAACGCCGGGGATTTCGTGTACATCGTCGGAAAGGTCGGGACGGGGAAGACGTCGATTATCAGGACGATGATTGCGGAAAACCCGCTCGGGAAGGGAGAAGGAGAAGTATGCGGATACGACCTTCGGACAATACGGGAACGTGACATTCCGTTTCTTCGCAGGAAGTTGGGAGTGATTTTCCAGGATTTCCAGCTGCTGATGGACAGGAGCGTTTATGACAACCTGCGGTTTGTGCTGGAAGCGACTGACTGGAAGGGCGAAGCGGAAATGGACACGCGGATTAAGGAAGTTCTGGAAGCAGTCGGGATGTCACGGAAGGCACACAAGATGCCGCACCAGCTCTCGGGCGGAGAGCAGCAGAGGATTGCGATTGCACGGGCAATTCTGAACCGTCCGGAGGTGATTCTGGCTGACGAGCCGACGGGGAACCTCGATGTGGAGACCGCGGAGGGCATAATGCAGCTGCTGAAGAGGCTGAACGAGGAGAACGGGACGGCAGTGGTGATGGTGACGCACAACCTCCAGCTTTGCGAGAGGTATCCAGGACGGGTTCTTGTCTGCGGAAACGAAGAGTGCCTGGAGCGGAGAAGCACCGGTGAGAAGTCCGTCGCCGGAGTACTTGAGCGTGAGGACGGTCCGGCGGCAACGGAGGAGACCGAAGAATGACGGTAAAGGAAAGATATGCGGCGGTGCTTGGTGCCCTGAGGAAGAAGATGGGGCATGTCGGAAGTGAGCTGATGTTCGGATCGCCGTTTCAGCTTGTCGTCGCGGTAGTGCTCTCTGCCCAATGTACCGACAAACGGGTGAACATGGTGACTCCGGAACTGTTCCGGCGCTGGCCCGACGCGGAGTCTCTGTCTGGGGCGTCGTTCGAGGATGTCTTTGAGACGGTGCGCTCGGTGTCCTACCCGAACAGCAAGGCACGCCATCTGATTGAGCTTTCAAAGATGATAGTCAGCGATTTCGGCGGCGAGGTGCCGTCAGAGACGGAAGAACTGGTGAAACTGCCCGGAGTCGGACGAAAGACGGCGAATGTGGTGGCGGCAATAATCTACGGAAAGCCGGTAATTGCCGTCGACACCCACGTTTTCAGAGTTTCGAGACGAATAGGGCTGTCGGACGGAACGAATGTTGAGGCAGTGGAAAAGGATCTGACACGGAACATCCCTGCGGATGAACGTGCGGACGCACACCACTATCTTCTGCTGCACGGCAGATATGTCTGCACGGCACGCGCCCCTCACTGCACGGATTGCGTCGTGAAAGAATGGTGCCGCGGATACGGAACCGGGAACACAGGCGTGGAGAAGGCTCGTTGAATTGTATGTAATTATTTTAGAGATATACGCTTATGTTTTATGTGACGTCGGAGAACATCCTTTTCATAGGTTCAATACTCATTTTCTGCAGCATACTCGTGTCGAGGGCTAGTTCAAGGTTCGGAATTCCGGCCTTGCTGCTCTTCCTGATTGTCGGGATGCTGTTCGGGAGCGACGGACTCGGGATTGTGTTCGATGACGTGAACAAGGCAAACTTCATCGGCATGGTCGCCCTGTGCGTCATCCTCTTCACCGGAGGCATGGAGACAAAGCTTTCCGAAATCAAGCCGGTGCTGGGCCCCGGATTGGTGCTGTCAACCCTCGGTGTACTTCTTACGGCGGCGATAACAGGCGGATTCATCTATTTCATGAACGGATGGAAAGGCGTCGGGCTCGGTCTGCCGCTCGTATCCTGCCTGCTCCTTGCGGCGACTATGTCCTCAACGGACTCCGCGACCGTGTTCGCGATGCTGCGTGGCAAGAACATGAGACTGAAGAACAGCCTCCAGCCGATGCTTGAGCTTGAGAGCGGTTCCAACGACCCCATGGCCTACATAATAACCGTGGTTCTGATCGAGATTGCCACTTCTCTCGGCGGAGGAACCGGAATTGCACCGGGTGTGAGCGCCGAAATGGCAAAGGAAGCCGGGTTTGCATCGATAGAAAGCTACACGACCTACATGACCGTGTGGAACGCGATTAAGGTGTTCCTGCTCCAGTTCATAGTCGGAGGCGCCGTGGGTGTCGGAATCGGCTATGCTACTGTCTGGCTTCTGAACAAGGTGCAGCTGAACAATACGCCTCTCTATGCGATAATGCTCCTAAGCATCGTGTTCTTCGCATATTCGCTCGCCGGGATGCTCTCCGGAAACGGCTATCTTGCAGTCTACATCGCCGGCATCCTCATCGGAAACTGCAAGTTCAACCATCGCAAACAGATTCTCGCGTTCCTTGACGGGCTCACCTGGATGATGCAAATCGGAATGTTCCTCCTCCTCGGTCTGCTCGTCAACCCGATACAGATGCTGCACACGGCACCCGTAGCCATACTCATCGGGGCGTTTATCATGCTCGTGGCACGCCCGGCGGCAGTTTTCGGATGCCTGCTGCCGTATAGGGACATAAGTCCGAAATCAAAGTTGTTTGTCTCATGGGTCGGCCTCAAGGGAGCCACTCCCATCATCTTTGCAACCTACCCGATTCTCAGCCACATAGAGGGCGGAGACATCATATTCAACATAGTGTTCTTCATAACCCTGATGTCTCTCGTAATCCAGGGAGGCACGCTTCCGCTCGTGGCCAAGTGGCTGAAACTCAACGACGAGTCTGCCGTGCAGGAAAAGGAGTTTGACGTTGATCTGCCGGAGGAGGCCGGGGATCTGACGGAGACAACACTCACGGAGGACATGGTGAAGGATATGAGAGAAAAGAACGGAGGCACCATGCTGAAAGATCTGTCGCTTCCAGACGGGGTTCGCGTGCTGATGATAAAGCGAGACGGGAAGTTCATGGTTCCGACAGGAACGACTGAACTACAAGTTGCCGACCATCTGCTGATTATCAGCGAGTCGGGTCAAGTAGACATTTCGGGTG
>DJRM01000057.1 GCA_002440085.1 Bacteroidales bacterium UBA6360 | reverse complement strand
ATTTTTTGAAGGTTTCATAAATAACTTAGAGAGAGGGATGAAGAAAAAGATGGGATGCAAGGCGCTCGGCGAAGGTGAAACCGCAGCAACCTGATGGTTGTGAGGATTTCACCGAGACGAGCAACGCCGCAGACCGCTTTTTCTTCGCCCCGTCATTTCAACCCTCGCGCCTTCAGCAGCCACTTCGGATCCGGAGCTGCGCCCCGGAAGCGTTCGTAAAGGACCATCGGCTCTTCGGAGCCGCCAGCCTCAAGGATGTTGTGCTTGAAGGAGGCGGCGGTGGCGGGGTCGAAGATGCCTCGCTCACGGAAAAGCTCAAAGGCGTCCTTGTCGAGAACCTCGGCCCAGAGGTAGCTGTAGTAGCCGGCACTGTAGCCGCTGTTGAAGATATGGTTGAAATAGGACGTGCGGTAGCGCGGGATGATTTCGTCAATCAGCCCCATATCCTTGCAGACTTTGGCTTCAAATTTCTCGATATCAATGAGTTTCCCGTCCCCGTCCGGACAGTCGGTCTCCGATGCGAGCGGGGAGCCGGCAGGGACGCAGACAGAGGCAAGTTCGTGCCATTTCATGTCAAGAATCGAGGCTGCGGCTAGCTCCGTGGTCATGAAGCCCTGATTGAACGTGCCTGCGGCGACAATCTTATCGACGAGGGCGGAAGGAATCACCTCGCCGGTCTCATAATGGAACGCGTATGTCGCGAGCACCTCCGGTTGGAACGCCCAGTTCTCGTTAATCTGCGACGGGAGCTCCACGAAGTCGCGCGCAACGGAGGTGCCGCTGACGCTCTTGTAGTGGCACTTGGTAAGCAGCCCATGAAGCGCGTGTCCGAACTCGTGGAACATGGTGCCCACCTCGTCAATCGTCAGCAGCGATGGTTTTCCGTCTGTCGGCTTGCTGAAGTTCCCCACGTTCACGATAATCGGCCGCACATCAGTCCCGTCAGGCTCGACCCACTGATTGCGGATGTTGTTCATCCACGCTCCCCCGCGCTTCGTCCCGCGAGGATAGTAGTCGGTCGTGAGTATGCCCAGAAGGCTTCCGTCCGTGGCGTCAGTAACCTTGAAAACCTCCACGTCCGGGTGATATTTCGGAGCGTCGGCCACCGGTTCGATGTTTATCCCATAAAGCTTCGACGCCGTGGCAAATACTCCCGCGCGGACATTCTCCATCTTAAAATATGGCCGTGTCTGATCCTCGTCCAAGTCGAATTTTTCCTTTCTCACGCGCTCCGAATAATATGCCCAGTCCCAAGGCTGTATGCGACTGCCCTCAGGAACGAGCCCTTCTGCGGCATCCTTGTTCATGGCAGCCTGTAAATCAACGAGTTCCTCGCATGCCTTGGCAACGGCAGGAGTGATGATTGTGCCGAGGAAGGAATCAACCGCCGCAGGGTCGCCGGCCATCTTGTCCGAGAGGATGAACGCCGCCGGGGTGTCGTAGCCGAGAAGCCGCGCCTTTTCCTGACGAAGACGCAGAATCTTCATTATTAGCTGCCGGTTGTCGGTCGCCCCTCCGTTCGCTCCCCGGGACGAATAGGCCCGGAACATCTTTTCGCGGAGCTCACGGTTCGCGCAGCTGCCCATTGTCGCGGCGTACTCGGAGACGCTTATTCCGAACTCGGAGGCAAAGGCGTTGTTCTCCGCAAGCAGGTTGGTGCCGAACGTCTGCTCAAGGGCGGCAAGCTCGGCATTTATCTGCCTCATCCTGTCCTGTCCGAGCGAGTCGAGCGCCACTCCGTTCACGACAAAGGAACGGTAAATCTTGTCCAGCAGCATCTTCTGCTCGCGCCCCAGCGCGACACCGCACCCGTCCGAACAGCCGCTGTCCTCGGCGAAAGCCGCGTCTGCATAGACCTTCTGCACCCTCTCGAACAGCGCCCCGTTGAGGAAGATGTTGCTCGAATGGTCCGAAATCATCGGAATCGCCTTCTCCACAACAGCCTGAAGTTCAGGGGTTCCGTCCGTCTCGGAAAGGTTGAAGAGCACGCCCTGCACCTTGTCCAAAAGCTCACCGGACCAGTCCAGCGCGGCGACGGTGTTCTCGAACGTCGGAGCCTCGGCACAGTTCACGATTGCCTCAATCTCCTCATTCTGTCGTCGTATTCCCTCCTCTATCGCGGGGATATAATCCCCTGTCTTAATCTTCTCGAACGGCGGAATCCCGTAAGGAGTGTCCCATTCCGCAAGGAACGG
Organism: Bacteroidales bacterium UBA6360; assembly: GCA_002440085.1. Classification (GTDB taxonomy): domain Bacteria; phylum Bacteroidota; class Bacteroidia; order Bacteroidales; family UBA932; genus Cryptobacteroides. The sequence goes on along the minus strand of DJRM01000057.1, from coordinate 5,857 downwards.
ATTCTCGCGGCACCCGGCCAAAGCCAATGCAGCAGCCATAATCATAATTGTCTTTTTCATTGTATTAACTATTTTATAATATCCTCTATAGTCTCACGAACCTCGTCAATGATTTCGCAACATTTTGACTTCGGAACATGTATTTCCATCTCGACGAAAGCCTTGCAGAGCGCAGCGTATGACGCCAGTGAAATCCTATGCTCCGCCTCGAATCTTGCTATTGTCGTAACAGGGACTCCCGACTGTCCGGCCACAGCCTTACGCGACAGTCCTTTTTCCAGACACCGTTTCCGAAATGACTCCGCAAGCTGCGCCATAACCGACTCAATTGGTTCAGAACACAAAGAATAAAGCATACTATTGATTGAGGCGAACGCACACAATCATACCGCAAAAGTAGCAAATAAATTCGGCTCACAAGACAGTATTCTGTATAATCTGAAGGAATTTTCCTCATCCGTGCCGGATTTGTTCAATTCTACTAATGGCTGTAGAATACGAGTATTTCTTAAAACACAACAATCGCCAAAGCCGATTGCCGGCCTTGGCGATTTGTCTATAATTTAGCGCGAAAAACGTCGAAGATGCGATTCTACAACTCCCACGCCAATGCGGAGGCACCGAGTATGGCAGCGTCGGACTCCTTGAGGGAAGAATAGACGAGCTTCACCTTGTCCTTCCAGATGGAGAGGACATTGCCGTTCATTGCCTCAAGAATAGGCTCCGTGAGGAACTCCTTGCTGCGCGCAAGTCCGCCGAAGAGGACGATTGCCTCAGGGGCGCTGAACGCGATGAAGTCGGCGAACGCATTGCCGAGCATATGGCCGGTGTATTGGAACACGCGCAGGGCGAGTTCGTCGCCTTCTTTTGCAGCTTCATAGACATCCTTGGAACTGATGTTGTCAATGCCCCGGAGCAATGACGGCTCGTCAGACATGTCAAGCCACTCGCGGGCCGTGCGCGCCACGCCAATTGCCGAGCAATAAGCCTCAAGGCAGCCGGTCCTTCCGCACCCGCAGAGACGCCCGTTGTTGCGGACAACCCGCACGTGACCGAGCTCACCGGCGAATCCGTCGTGCCCATAGACAACCTCGCCGTTGATGACAATGCCGCTGCCTACGCCCGTTCCGAGAGTAATCATGATGAAATTCTTCATCCCGCGTGCCGCGCCGTAGGTCATCTCGCCCACAGCCGCCGCATTGGCGTCGTTTGTGAGAGCCACGGGAATCCCGCCCATTTTTTCGGTAAGCATCTCAGCCACAGGGACAGCCTTGGCTTTCGCCCAGACTACGTTAGGAGCCATCTCCACCATGCCCGTGTAGTAGTTCCCGTTAGGGGCACCGATTCCGATTCCGCGAACCTGTCCCTCGACGCCGGCCTCGGAGATGACCTTACGGATTGCGGCCGCGACCTCATCAAGGTAAGGATCAGCATCCTCATAGTTGTCAGAACGGATGACTGTCTGCGCGAGAACCTGTCCGCGTGCATCCACAACCCCAATCTTGGTTGTCTGTCCGCCGACATCAATGCCGACGACATACTGCTTGTCTATTGACTTTGTCATATCTTCCATTGCAATAATATCTTAGTTAATTATTTTGTCGCCACTTTAGGCCTGGAAAGGAACAACGCAAACAGAAGCATATAAGCGACACCGGCTATCACAACCCAATATCCGGTCATGATTGAACTTGCATCGGCAACTGCGCCCTGTATAAGAGGAAGAATACCGCCACCACAGACGAGCATCATGAACACTCCGGACGCAAGGGAAGTATATTTTCCGAGTCCCTCGACTGCAAGATTGAAAATAGAACCCCACATTACCGATGTGCACAGACCGCAGAGGATGAAGAATACCACATTAAGAGGAACGTCGGCAAGAGCGAACTTAAGTTCGGAAGTGACGGTAGGGAACTTCACGAGAGTTGCCGGAAGGAACATTCCGAGGAGAAGAAGCACAAGCGCAAGGCTGGAAACAGAAATCATCATCGCGCGGCTGGAAACCTTGCCACCGATGGCGCCACCGATAAGACGGCCGCAAAGCATGAGCAGCCAATAGATTCCGACGATTGTTCCGGCAACGGCAGCCGAGACATGCTCAACGGTACCAGGAAGCACGTAATCTGTTGTAAGATAGAGGTTAACGAAGTTAGGGATGCCAACCTCGACACCTACATAGATGAAGATGGCGATTATGCCGAAAACGAAGTGAGGCTGTGAAAACAGATGCTTAAGAGACACTGTCATTGGCTCGTTTTCCTCGTCATAAGCAGCCTTGTGCTCAAGTTCAGGCTCAGGAATAGCCGAGAAGAAGATAATGAGGAATGCAAGGGCGAAGACTCCCATAGCTATGAAAAGCGCAGGGTTTGCATTTGAAATGGTCGCCTGAGAAGCATCCCCGATAAGATAACCTACAAGCACAGGCACGATGGTGGCGCAAAGAGAGTTCACAGATCCGCCGAGCTGAATGAGCTGGTTGCCCTTGTTTCCGCCGCCGCCGAGCGTGTTGAGCATCGGATTGACAACGGTGTTGAGCATACACATCGAGAAACCGGAGATGAATGCACCGGCGAGGTACACCCCAAAGCTTTCCACAACACCCGAAAGCCATGAGACAGTCACCCCGATAAAGCCCACGGCAACGGCCGCAAGGGCAGTGAACTTGTAACCTTTCTTCTTCAGGATGATGCCTGCGGGAAGTCCGAGGAAGGCATAAGCTATGAAATTCGCGGCATTACCGAGCTGCGACATGAAGTTGGAGGCTCCGAACTGTGCCTTCACAATGACACCCATCGGGTTCTGAAGACCAGTGACGAAAGAAATCATTCCGAAGAGGAAAAACATGATTGCAATCGCCAGCACGTTACTGTTTTTTTTACTCATCTGATTATTAATTTTAATTTGTTTATAAAAATATTCCCTTCAAGAAACCTTCAAGAAACCTTCAAGAAACCTTCAAGAAATATATGAAAAGCCTCAACAAGAGAGGGGATGGAGAAAAGGATGGGATGCAAGGTGCTCATTAAAAAGACAAATACCGCAGCAACCTTATGGTTGTGAGGATTTTGTCAAGATAAGGAACGCTGCAGACCGCCTTTTCTTCGCCCCGCTAAAGCGAAGCCATATTCTGTTCGTTTATAATATTCTTGCCTTCGGCGGTGTAGGCGAACTTCATCCTGTCCTCGTATGCCTGCTCCACCTTTCCGCGCACGATCTTCATCGTCGAGTTGACCATGTGGTTCTGCTCGGTGAACGGCTCCGGAAGCACGCAGACAGCCGTAGGAAGCCACCTTTCAGGGAAAAGTCCTGCGAACTCGCCGCCGGCGCGGTACTGATCCACCTCGGACTGAATCTTCTCAAGCTGCATCCTCTTTCCGGCCTCGGAATCCACCTCGACCTCCGGATGCTCCTTCTTCATGTACTCCTTGAGGGCCTCCTTGTTAGGAACCATGAGGAGAATCACATAAGGATCCTGGTTGTCGTGGAGAACGACCTGGGAAATGTACTTGGAGTTTGCCACGAGAGCCTCCTCGATTCCCTCCGGAGAGTATTTCTCGCCGTCGGAGCTGATGAGAAGGGACTTGAAGCGGCCTGTCACATAAAGGTAGGTGTCATCGAGCATATATCCCATGTCTCCCGTGTGAAGCCATCCGTCGACGACGGTCTCCGCCGTTGCCTTCGGATTCTTCCAATAACCGGCCATGACGTTCTCGCCCTTTATGACGATCTCGCCCTTCTGCCCGTAAGGGAGCGCATTGCCCTCGCTGTCGCAGATCTTGATTTCCATCGGACGGACGACCATTCCGGAAGAGCCCAAGATGTGGTGCTCCGCAGAATTGGCCGAAATGATCGGGGTAGCCTCTGAAAGGCCATATCCCTGATAGATAGGAACTCCGATTGCATAGTAGAATTTCTGCAGGTCGATTCCAAGAAGTGCCCCTCCGCCAACGAAGAACCGCATCCTATTGCCGAAAGCGCTCTCGCGCACGCTCTTGAAGAGAATCTTGTCGAAGAGCTTGACGAGCGGCCATCTCCAGAAGTCCTTGCCGCCCTTGTTATAGCCTTCCTTATTATATGCTATGGCATTGCGAACCGCGAAGTCGAAGAGTTTCTGAACCTTAGGTCCCTTGGCCTTGACTCCGGCCTCGATGGCCTTCTTGAAGTTCTTGGAAAGCGCCGGAACGGAAAGCATCACGGCCGGACGGGTCTCCTTGATTGCAATAGGAATGTTTCTGAGCGACTCCATAGGGGTGCGGCCCTGCGGAACCGTGGCGATTGACGCGCCGAAGGACATCATGGTGTAGAATCCCGCAACGTGCGCAAAGCAGTGGTCGAGCGGAAGGATGATGAGCATGACATCATCTGGGTTTATGCCGATGACGGAGTGTGCCTGCTCTACGTTGGCGGTGTAGTTACGATGAGTGAGGAGGATTCCCTTAGGGTCGGCGGTGGTTCCGGAGGTGTAGCTGATGTTCGCGTAGTCGTCCGGCCCGACGGACTTGTAGCGGGTCACAAACTCTTCCGGCGAGGAGGCGAGAAACTCGTCTCCCATCTTCTGTATCTCCGTGATGCACATTTCCTTAGGTCCGTATTCCTCAAGAGGGTCCAGCACGATGACCTTCTCAACGCCCTCGCAGTCACCGATAATCCTGCGCACCTTAGGAAGCTGCGACGCCGACACGATGACATATTTCGAATCCGAATGACGTATTCTGAAAATGAGGTCGTTGCTTTCCTCAAGCTTTATCGACAGAGGGACGTTCACGGCCCCGGCGTAGAGAATGCCCATCTCGGTAATCGGCCAGAGGTTGCGTCCCTCGGAAAGGAGCGAAACCTTGTCGCCCTTCTGAAGTCCGAGCTTCATCAGGCCGGCGCCTATGCGGTAGGCTTCCTTGCGCGTCTGCTCGAATGAAGTCTCCGTCCACGCTCCGTCCACCTTCTCGCGGAGGAAGGTGTTTGCGGCGAACTGACGGGTGTATTTCTCCACAAAGTCAATGATTGTCAATCTTTTGTCCATAATTTGGGGTTTACATTATTTGAAAAGGCCGAAAAGTTCGGCGTCTATCTTGTCGCAAATTTCGCTGAAATCCTCCGGGTTGCTCTCGAACTTCAGACGGTCGACGTCAAGGATGAGCAGGCGGCTCTTGTAGTCCTTGATCCAGTTTTCGTATCTCTCGTTGAGACCGGTGATGTAGTCGATGCGGATGCTCTTCTCGTACTCGCGTCCCCTCTTCTGAATCTGGCTGACGAGGTTCGGAATCGACGAGCGCAGATAAATCAGAAGGTCAGGCGGATTGACGAGCGACATCATCAGATCGAAGAGATCCGAATAGTTCTCGAAATCCCTAGTGGACATCAGCCCCATCCCATGAAGGTTCGGGGCAAATATTCTCGCGTCCTCGTATATCGTCCTGTCCTGGATTATGACGTCCTTGCTCTTGGAAATCTCGACGACGTCCTTAAATCTTTTATTGAGGAAATATATCTGAAGATTAAAGGACCACCTTTCCATATCCTCGTAAAAATCAGCGAGATACGGATTATAATCCACCGATTCAAACCTTGGTTTCCAGCCATACTTGGCCGCCAGCATCCTGGTGAGCGTCGTCTTTCCGCTGCCGATGTTCCCGGCGATTGCTACATGCATTTCTATCTAATTTTAGCGTTTGTCGTCCACAATTTCTGCGTTTGCAGTCCGCATTTTTTGTGCATATAATCGAACAAAGTTAGCAATTACTTTCGTATTTTTGCGTCTGAATGGGAAAATTATTGCTCCATGCAAGGAAAACGGGGCATAGTCAAACGAATAAGAAGATGTTTGAATTTTTTGTTCAGTTATTTTGAGATGTATTTT
>DJRM01000051.1 GCA_002440085.1 Bacteroidales bacterium UBA6360 | reverse complement strand
AAAGCGCGGCAATAAAATATATTGTCCTTTTCATAATCATCATGTCCTTTCCCGGCGGAGCAAGATGCCCGGTTAGCTTGAAAGACGACTCCGCCCAAAGAGGCGGGGACATTCACAAAGTTCATTCCCCCGGGATGCAACCCGGTTGCAAACAGATTTCGGCAGTGCATCGCCCAGAAAGTTTGACGATTTCTCAATAAATCTTTATTTTTGCACGGTCACAGACAACCGGATGGGCAGAAATGGAACGGCAGCACGCATATAACTCACTGAAAGATGAAGCCTTGTGGGATTTCGCGAGACATGGGGACGCGAAGGCTCTGTCCGTGCTCTACCGCCGACACTATGACCTGATGTTCAATTTCGGGCTGAAATATGTCCGGGACGAGGAGGTCGTCAAGGACTGCATCCAGGACATATTCGTAAAATTCTCCGTCAGCCGTCGGCTTTCCCACACCGACTATGTACGTTCCTATTTTCTGACGGCGCTGCGAAACTCGATTCTCGACAAGCTTGCGTCACGCAGGTCCACCGACGAACTGGACGAGCAGGCGTTCCGGATGGAGATTGAGGACGCGGCCATCGAGAGGATGTTCAGCCGCAGCGACGAGCAGGTCAGACTCGGGAAGAGACTGATGGCGGCCTACGGTGAACTGACAGAGAACCAGCGCACCGCGATTTATCTTCGCTTTGTCAGCGGACTGTCCTACAAGGAGATAGCCGCCGTTCTCGAAATTGCTCCGCAGTCATCCATGAATCTTGTCCAGCGGGCGCTCGCCAGGCTGCGTGCAAAGCTCTCTCCGGAGGAGTTCCTTCTGCTGACTATGCTGTTCATGCAAAATTTTTCACAAACATTGAGTATATAATCGAAGACTTCCCGTTTTAAGGCGAACTTGAATAAATCGACCTTGAATGGGAAACGGAAAATCTGATATTTACGCGGTCGTGCGCAGGCTGATAGGCTATGCGCGGAAACAGGAGCGCCATGTAGGGCAGGCTGAAGTGGAGATGCTCTGGGAAGACGTCGAACTGCGTGCGGAGACTGAGAGAAAATCAATGTTCCGCAGGCGCATCAGGCGCATCGCGCTCTCTTCAACTGCCGCGGCGGCATGCATTTGCGCCGCCGTAATCGGCACGAGGATGCACAGGAGCACAGAAATCGAGCCTATAGCCGAATTGGTGAAATATGCCGAAGAAAGAGACTCCGCCACCGACAGGATAATGCTCCTGACGCCGGAGATGGAGGGCATCGAGTTCGGTGATTCCGACGCTGACATAGTCTATGAGGCAAACGGAGCCATCACCGTCAACACAATATCGCTCAACCGCCCGTCCGAAGGCGTCAGCCGTCTCATTGTCCCGAAAGGAAAGCGTGCGAGGCTTACTCTCGCCGACGGGACACACCTATGGGTCAATTCCGGTTCGAGGGTGATATTCCCCGGAAAGTTCGCCGAAAATCACAGGGAAATATATGTAGATGGAGAAGTCTATATGGATGTGTTCCATAATGAGAGTTCGCCGTTCATGGTACAGACCGGAGACTTCCGCGTCCAAGTGCTCGGAACATCCTTTAACATAAGTGCATATCCCGGAGAGGGCCGCGCATCAGTGGTTCTGGTCAACGGAAAGGTCAACATATCCGATGAAAGCGGGGACGAGGTTCAGATGGCGCCGGGGCAGATTGTAGAAGTGAGCACAGGAAGCATCGGCGTTCCCGAAAAAGTCGATGTGGAGCCATACGTGTCATGGGTCAGGAATACGCTTGTATGCCGAAGCGAGACTTTAGAGAGCGTGTTCAGAAAGCTCAACTTTGCCTACGACAGGGAGTTCGTCCTCGGGCCTGGGGTCAGCGCTCTTGAGGTCTCGGGAAAGCTGAACCTGAAGGACAGTCTCGAAGACGTGCTCCACACGATTTCCTTCTCCGCCCCGATATACTATGAGACAGTTGAAGACAAGATATATGTCTATAAGAACTGATTTTTCCATAGTATATTCATTATCAGTCAATCATGACATCGTACAATACAGATCAAAAGAAATGAAAATATGAGAAAAATACATTCCCTCAGATTGGGGATTATTTTCGAATATAATTGCAAATCATATAATTAAAACACACGCTGACAGATGAAAGACTACAGCATTTTTAGCACGGCGGGAGTTTCCCGCGTCCTGCTGTCCGCCTGTCTGTGTCTCCTTCCTGCCGGGATTTCCGCGGCAGAACAGGCGCCGCAGCAGAAGACCTTCACCATCGAGATGAAGGGCAGCACGGTCAAGGATGTGCTCGACTATGTGGAAAAGAACAGCGACTATGTCTTTTTCTACGGGAACACGGACATCGACACGGGCAGGACAGTGAGCCTCGCCGTGAAGAACGAGCCGGTGAAGGTCATCCTCGACCGGATTTTCAAAGGTACTGACGTGAGGTATGAAATCAACGGCAGTCAGATTTCGCTGAAAAAGGAAGCCGCGAAGAGCGCATCCGGGAAGACTCAGGAAAAGAGGAAGCTCGTCGGAACGGTCACTGACGCGGGCAACGGAGATACGCTTCCCGGAGCCACGGTGCAGGTGAAGGGGAACACAGGAATGTGGACAACCACCGACATCGACGGAAAATACGAGATTGAGGTCTCGGACAGGACCGAGCTCATTTTCTCCTGCATGGGATTCAAGACCCAGACGCTCGTGGTGGGCGACCTCGGAGTGCTGAACGTAAAGATGCCTTCGGACAACGAGGTGCTCGACGAGGTGGTCGTTGTCGGAGCCGGAACGCAGAAGAAGGTTTCAGTGACGGGTTCCATCACCTCAATCAAGGGGCTCGACATGAAGGCTCCGAGCGCCCAGCTCACAAACAACCTCGCCGGAAAGCTCGCCGGACTCGTTTCCTCCACCAAGAGCGGAAAGCCGGGCGAGGGTTCTGAGTTCTACATCCGCGGAATCGGGACATTCGGCGGCCGCGCCACTCCGCTCATCCTCCTCGACGGCATCGAAATCACGTCCGAGGCCCTCAACAGCATACCCCCGGAATCCATCGACCAGTTCTCGATTCTCAAGGACGCTTCGGCCACGGCGATTTACGGTTCACGCGGAGCGAACGGCGTGCTCATAATCACGACAAAGGAAGGTTCCGAGAACACGAAGGCCAAGGTTTCCGCAAATGCGGAGATTTCGTTCCTCACGCCGATGCAGAAGATGGAATATGTCGACGGGGCAAGGTGGATGGAGGTCTATAACGAAGTCCTCACCTCCCGCACCCCGACAGCCTCTCCGCGCTACAGCGACGAGGCCATAGCCAACACCCGCAGCGGAGTGAACCCGCTCGTCTATCCGGACGTCGACTGGTACAGCATCCTGTTCAAGAACTTCACGATGAACCAGAGGATGAACCTGAACGTGCAGGGTGGCGGCTCGCACCTGACCTATTACATGAGCATGCAGGCCAACCACGACACGGGAATGATAAACTGCCCGAAAGACTATGTCTTCGACAACAACTACAACCGCTGGTCATACATATTCCAGAACAACATCAACTACCAGCTCACCCCTTCGACGCGCGTGAACCTTAAGATGCACGCGCAGTTCCAGAACAACAAGGGACTCGGAAACAACGACAACCTCTACTACAATGTCTATGACATCTCCCCTGTGATGTTCCCTCCGGTTCTTCCCGCACAGGAAGGCGACGAGTACATCCGCTTCGGAAACAGGGTCTTCTCCGGAAAGAGCGTCTATCAGAACCCATACGCGGTGCTTCTTCGCCAGTTCAAGCAGACGAATCTCAATGACATCAACGCATCTCTCAGCTTCGATCAGGGTCTCGACTTCATAACCAAGGGACTGAAACTTACGGCTCTCGTGGCGATGAACGCGAGGTCGCAGAGCACCTACACCAGTTCGATGGCGCCGTACTATTTCCAGGTCGACACGGACGCATGGAATCCCGAGGATCCGACCGGCTACAAGGCCGTGGCGGTGGGCGATGCGGGCTCGACCTATCAGGTACAGTCCGACATCTCAAGGTGGGCGTTCATGACATGGTATCTCGACGCAAGACTCAACTACAGCCGCAGCTTCGGCGACCACAATGTCTCCGCCCTGCTGATGTACATGATGCGCGAATACCGCGAGTCACAGCTTCCTAACCGCAACCAGGGACTCTCAGGGCGCGTCACCTACGACTGGAAGAACCGCTACCTCGCCGAGGTGAACTTCGGATACAACGGCACGGAGCGTCTTCAGAAAAAGCAGCGCTTCGAGTTCTTCCCTGCGGTGTCACTCGGTTGGGTTGCCAGCAACGAGGACTGGTGGACTCCGGTCAAAGACTGGTTCAACCATCTGAAAATCAGAGGCTCATACGGACTTGTAGGAAGCGACGACACGGGAAAGAACGCCGGTGCGCAGCACTTCCTCTATGTCTCCAATGTCTATACCTACAAGGCAAACTTCTACACCGGTCCTTCGGGCGAATACTCAAAAGGCAACGCTCCGGTCATAAGCGCCTACCCCGTTGAGGATGCCTGCTGGGAAAAGGCACGCAAGCTCGACATAGGAATTGATATCAACCTGTTCAACAGCCTCAGCATCTCCGCCGACTATTTCCACGACAGGCGCGAGAAGATTCTCATGCAGAGGGGTTCATGGCCGACGATGCTCGGCTACGACACCGCCAAGCCGTGGGGCAACGTCGGAAAGGCAGACAACCGCGGATTCGACGCCAGCCTCAACTGGACGAAACAGCTCACCGAGGATTTCTCGATGTCCGTGCGCGGAACCTTCACTTACATAAAGAACAAGCTCGTCTACGTCGATGAGCCTGACTACACCTACACATGGCAGACGACCGCCGGATGGCCTCTTGCCTCATACAGATGGGTCGGATATGTTGCCGACGGGCTCTTCAAGGATCAGGAAGACATCGACAACAGCCCGGAGCAGAACCTCGGAAGCCAGGTGATGCCGGGAGACATCAAGTATCGCGACCTCAACGGCGACGGCAAAATCACGAAGGAGGACCGCACGCTCATCTCCGACTGCGGAACAGCTCCGAGGCTCCAGTACGGAATCGGAGTCTATCTCAAATGGAAAGGTTTCGACCTCGGGATGTTCTTCAACGGGTCGGGCAAGCGCACCATCTACCAATCCCCTATGAACCCGTTCGGTGCCGACACAGGAACTGAATGGGGCGCCGGAGAAAGGCAGCTCGCAAAATATATCGACCAGCAGAGATGGACGGAGGCGAATCCGGACCCTAACGCGAAGTATCCTCGTCTCGGAACGCTCTATACCGACGTGCGCAACAACCTTGAGACCAGTTCCTACTGGCTTCGCGACGGAAGCTTCATACGCTTCAAGACCCTTGAGTTCGGCTACACATTCCCGTTCTGCCGCCTCTACTTCTCGGCCGACAATCTCGCCGTGTGGAGCCCGTTCAAGCTCTGGGATCCTGAACTTTCGTGGAACTCGTTCCCACTCCAGAGGACATTCAACATAGGACTGCAGTTCAAATTCTGACGTCAGCGTTCAAATGATTCAAATTCAAATCGGATGATATGAAATCATATAAGAAAAAATTAGTCTATACAATATGCGCGATGCTGTCGCTCGCGGGCGCGGCGTCATCATGCGACTTCCTTGAGGTCGTGCCGCCCAAGACAATGGACATTCCGGACACCGTAAAGGACAAAAACAGGACAATCGGGTTCCTCTACAGCTGCTACGAGGGGGTCACGGCAATCTATATGCAGAAGCTTGTCCGCAGCTTCATGAGCTCGACCGACGAGTTCGGACTGCCGAACTCATGGGGAGTGGTGAGCCAGCAATATGCGTGGGGAATGGTGAACCCGGGGCAGATTTACGGTTCAGTGTGGGACCAGTGCTACAAATGCATCGGGCGCACCAACAAGCTCCTACAGCTGCTTGATGAATACACCCCTGCCTACAGTTCGGAGGAGGACATCGCGAGATGGAGAGCCGAATGCCATTTCCTGCTCGGATTCTACCATTTCATCCTGCTCGAAGCCTACGGACCGGTGCCGGTCATCGACCATTTCTATCCTTCAAACACCGACAAGTCTGAGTTCCCGGGACGCTCGCATTTCGACTACTGCGTCGACAGGGTCTGCCAGTGGTTCGACCAGGCCTGCGAGGAAGGGCTTCCGGACTATATGGAGGACACCGCCGAGATAGGGCGCGCCACCACGGCGGCTGCCAAGGCTCTGAAGGCACGAGCACTGCTCTACGCCGCGTCACCTTTCTGGAACGGCGAGGCTCCGCTCGCGTTCAAGGATTGGAAGAACAAAAACTACGAGACACCCGGCTACGGCAAGGAGCTCATCAGCAGCACCTATGACCCGCAGAAATGGGAAAAGGCCAAGGAAGCCTGCATCGAGGCCATCGACTGGGCCACCGTTCAGGGAGGCCGCACGCTCTATCTCCTTGAGGACGCAGAGACGCGCCGCAAGGCCGAGGGAGTAAGCCTGCCGGACATTCCGGGAGCATCGGAAGACGTGAAAATGCATGCCAGCCTGATGCGCTACCTCGGATGCACGACCGAGACGGACGGAAACAAGGAAGTCATATTCGGCTCCGCCTATCCCACTTACTCGACCAACGACAAATACCTCGACTGGGAGAACACCGCTCTTCCGCACGCCGTGACAGTCTATAACGGAGCTCCGACCGGAGGCCGTTCCGGCATATCCCCGTTCCTCTACACCGTGGAGCATTTCTACACCGCCAACGGCAAGCTCCCGAAAGACGACAAAACCTTCGCTGCAGAGTCCGACTGGTTCGCGTCAGCGGGCCTCACACGCTCCGAAATCATCAACCTCAACGCCATGCGCGAGCCGCGCTTCTATGCCTGGATAGCCTTTGACGGGGCGGAATACGGCTCCAAGATTGCCAACGGCAAGCCTCTCGTCGTGAACATGAGGGACAAGGACAAGCAGGGCTACAACCCGTCCAAGGACAACGACCTGAACATCACCGGCTATCTCAGCACCAAGTACATTCTTCCGAACCTCACATGGAACGCCAACAGCAACGGCACAAACAGCAAGACTGTGCCTTTCCCTGTGGTCCGTCTCGGGGAGCTCTACCTCGACCTGGCCGAATGCTATGCCGCGCTCGGCGACACGGGCAACGCCCTCGATAACCTCAATGTCATCCGCAGCAGGGCCGGAATCCCGGAACTCGAAGAATCCGACCTCAGTTCCACGATGACGCTCACCGACTGGGTGCGCAACGAGAGGTTCATCGAGCTCTGGGGCGAGGGACACCGCTATTTCGACCTGCGCCGCTGGTGCATAGCGCCACAGCACCTTAAGGCCGGAGCACGCGAGGGGCTCAATTTCACTGTCGTGAACCCGTCCTTCGAGGAACTGAACCAAAGGACGAAAATCACTTCCCAGACATTCCAGTGGAACGACAGGATGTACCTGATTCCGATCTCAACAAACGAAGTCGACAGTAATCCTCAATTAGTCCAGGCACCATTATATTAAAGATTTGGCTGTCTTTTCGGTCTATATTCCTCGAAATACAGACAAATCTTATCCAAGTATTTTAATGTTTACAAAAATATGAATCACATAAGAATAACAAAAGCCACGCTCCTTCTCCCGGTGGTCGCACTTCTCCTGACGGCGGTCTCGTGCGAGAAGAAGTTCTCCCCTGAGAACCTCGTGGGCGAGAGGTGGCACACGATTCTGAACATCAAGAACAACGGTGAGCAGACGGTCTCGGTGAAGGCGCGCAACGAGGAGACGGTGTGGTCCCTGATTGTGATGAAGAACGGCAGCGAGAGGACGGCGGAAGGCAATGCGAGCCTGCGCGTGATGAGCTCGGACGAGCTTGAACTGCTGTTCCCCGACAACAACTACGAAATCATAGACGGCTCTGCATATGAGTTCACCCCATCCCTGCACTTCAGCTCGGACGAGTTCGGCAAGACAATAGACATCCGCCTCAAGTCGAAGGCCGTTCTCAACGCCCTTGACAGCGACCCTGAAAAGAATTTCATCCTCCCGTTGGAACTCGTGAGCGCGGACGACTCCGTGAACGCGAACCGCAACTACGCCCTGCTGAGCTTTGTCGACGGGGCAAAGCCTCACGGTGTCAGCGGGATAAGGATCCTGAGTTCGGACCTCCCGGACAATGACTGGGGCACGTTCGGCATAGACCGTCTGTTCGACGGGAACAAGAGCACAGAGTGGCGTTCCGGATTCGCGAATGTCAAGGCCTCGCACTGCTCAAAGTTCCCGGACGACCCGACGGCAATCTGGTGCAACATGGAAGACCACAGCGTCGAGGACTATGAGTTTCAGACTCAGTTCATCGGCAAGAACGGAAGCTATGACATTCCGAGTCTTCCGTGGTCGATCGTAGCTGACTTGCAGTCGTCATTCCAGATCGTGGAGGTGCGGACGACAAGATTTCTCAACACCGTCGAGGGCGGTGTCGATATGTCATGCTACCGCCAGAGGGTGAAGGACTATGAATATTGGGTCTCCGAGGACAACGAGAATTGGGAGAAAGTCGGCGAGGGAACGATGCCTGTCTATGGAGGCGAGACGTTCAGCATCGCCCCGGACCCGGACAAGGTCGTCGTCGGCCGCTACCTCAAGCTCGTCATAAAGACTCTCCACTGGCGTGAAAACACCGAGGAGGCAATGAAGGCGATGCACGGCGGCAAGGCCTACAATGAGTACCACAGCGCGGCATGGCTCAGCGGAAACGGCAACTGGAACACGGCGAGGGAGAACATCATCAAGGATGTCGATTACGCGGCTCTGCAGAAAAGCTCGGCCGTCGACCTCGGTCCGGTGATTCTCAACGAGATAGAGGTCACTGTGAGGGATATTGACTGACGGACATTATTTAAGAAATCTAAGATATGAAACTGAGAACAATATTATTGCTGTCCGCTAAA
>DJRM01000027.1 GCA_002440085.1 Bacteroidales bacterium UBA6360 | reverse complement strand
CCCTTCTTCTGCCAGCGCCTCAACTGATTCTTATGCCAGTTGTTTCCCGCGTAAGTGACATTCATCGCGCCGTCGTAGAGGCTGTCGAGAATCTTGCCGCCAACGGAATATGTAGTCAGGAACGAAAAGTCAAAATTCTTGAATATGATGAAATTAGATGAGAAACTGCCTGAGAACAGAGCCTGACGGCTGCCATAATAGTACTTGCTCAGGGAAGCCAAACCGACATTGTCAGTCACATACTCGTCGCACTTTTCGGTAGTCACATTGCCAGAAGTCGGGTCAACGGCATATCGGTAGTTCGCCCAATAGAGCTGCTTTCCGGTTGCAGGAGAAACTCCGGCAGACTTCGACATATAGAAGGTGTATATCGGTTTCCCGACCTCTATCACCATGCTTCCGTAGTTTATGACGTTCTGTGAAGACGTGAGCTCCGTCACCTTGTTCCTGTTGAGCGAAACCATGGCTGTTGCGTCCCAATGGAAATTTTCCCGTTCAAATATTACCCCTCGGAAAGAAGCCTCGAAGCCTCGGTTGACCATGGAGCCGACATTGTCGTCATAGCCTGTGAACCCGGACGAAACCGCAAGCGGGTTGTTCAGAAGCATGTCCCTCGTGCGGCGGCTGTAGTATTCAACAGTCGCGGAAAGACGACCTCCGAAAAGACTCGCCTCAATTCCGGTGTTCAGGTTTCCGTTCTTCTCCCACGTCACAAGCTTGTTCTCAATCGAGCTTGCAATGGTGCCAGGACGGGAGCCGTTCGGCCAGCCATAGTTGAAACGTCCCTGCCATGCGTAGTAGGAGCCGAGGTTGTCGTTGCCCTGCACGCCGTAGGAGACCTTCGCGGTCAGGTTGTTCAGCCACGACGAAGTTCCCGACATGAAATCCTCGTTCGTGATTCGCCAGGAAGCACCGACAGACCAGAAGTTTCCCCAACGGTTGTCCTTGTAGAACCTTGAGGAACCGTCGGTTCGCCATGATGCGTCAAAGTAGTATTTGTCGGCATAGCCGTAGTTGACGCGGGCGAGAACCGACTCGATTGCGTAATCATTGGAATAGGATGTGTTCGTGGTTGTCGTCACTGCCGAGCCGAGTTCGTCGATGCCGGCGACTATGCCGTTCTTGGCTGCTGCCGCGTAATTGTAATTGTACCTGTAGTACTCGTGTCCGGCGAGAATGTCAATTGAATGGTCTCCGAATTTTCTCTGCCATGTAAGAAGTTCGTTGAGTGTGTAACTCAGGGTTCTCGTGTTCAGCTTGCTCACCGAGCCGCCCTGGTCGGCGGCGTTTCCGTGGTACTTGTCCGCAACGCCTGTCCTCCCGTAGTCCGTGAAGTCCACACCGAGATTCACCGTGAAGTTCAGCCCATAGAGCAGCGCATCCTTCCGTGTCGTGCCAAAACGTACAAACGACCTTGCTGACACCGAGTTACGCTTGTAGTATGCTTTATTGTTGTAAAGTTCGGCCTTAGAGTTGAAGCCCTGGGCCGTCACACGGTTGGCGTAGCCGTTGTCGTCCACTGTTCCGTATTCATACTGTCTGTTGCCGTTCTCGTCAAGAACATCGTTTCCGTCCATGTCCTTGAGATAGACCGGATACACGGGAGCCATGAACTGGGCGGTGTACCACACGTTGGAAATCTCCGACCCGCTGGCATCCTGAAAGTTGGACATGGAATGAGCGAGGTTGGCGTTCATGCCGATTTTCAGCCAGTCTGTCGCCTGCACGTCACCGCTTATACGGCCCGTGAAGCGGTCGAAGTCAGTGTTCTGAAGAGTTCCGTTTTCCTTGTAGTAGCCCATTGAATAGAGGTAGCTCGTCTTCTCCGTTCCGCCGCTGACGGAAAGGATATGCTCCGTACGGAAAGCCTTGTTGTTGCTGATTTCGTCCATCCAGTTCTCGTCCCACGCGGCCTTCGCGTCTCCCTTGACCTTTCCGGTCGTCTGGTCGATGAGCGTCTCCCAAGTGTAGTTCTTGTAAGGATTGTAATACTCCGGATTCTTCAGACCGCCTATTGCCTCGCCAAGATGCGCCGCAGCGTATGCACTCGCTCCCTCGAAATCCATTCCGCCGTTCTTTGCATACTGAGCGGAGTTCCTCAGGGCCTCGTAGGTGAGTTCCACGTATTCAGACATATTCACAAGATCATATCGTGGAAGCGCGCGCGACGCCAGTCCGAAATTGCCCTTATAGTTGATGTTTATCCTGTCTGCACTACCCTTCTTCGTCGTGATGACGATTACTCCGTTTGCACCCCTCGCACCATAGAGCGCGCCGGCTGAAGCATCCTTGAGGACAGTCATAGTCTCGATGTCGGCCGGGTTGATTGAACTTATCGCGCCATCGTACGGCACACCGTCCACTACATACAGAGGAGTCGACGAAGCGTTCACCGAGCCGACGCCACGCACCATAATCGACGCGCCCTCACCAGGCTGTCCCCCTCCGGAAGTCACCTGCACGCCGGCGACGGTTCCCTCGAATGACTTGGTCAGGTTTCCGACCGGACGCTTACTGAGTTCGTCACCCTTCACGACGCTCGCGGAACCCGTGAAGGATTCCTTCTTCGCCGTACCGTATGCCACGACAATGACGTCATCGAGCACCACGGACTCATCCTGAAGGACGAAATCAACCACCGACTTCCCGTCCACCGGACGTTCGCTTTCCGCATATCCGAGGTTGGTCGCGGTCAGCACGGCGTCAACAGGAACCTGAGCCAAGACATAATTTCCGTCAAAATCGGTGACAGTGCCCTGAGAAGTACCCTTCACGAACACGCCTGCACTTATGACCGGCATTCCGTCCTTGTCGACGACACGCCCGCTCACCGTTATCTTCTGCTGTGCAAACGCCGTCAGGGACGCCAGCAGAAAACACAAAATCGTAATGTATAATGATTTTATCTTCATAACTTTCTCTTAAATTCCCGGCTTTTACTGTTCATTTGTGTCTATAGGTTCATAGACGTCAATTATTTCGGGCGCATTGAACAATATGCGCCCGGAAGGCTTGCCATGTACAGCAAAAGACCGTGTTGTCGCCGAGGTCGTTGCCGGCACGGCAGTCGTTGCAGCCGCAGCACTCGTCACCTTGTCGCCGTTGCGTTCGGTAAATGTAGCCAGCAAGGCATACTTGGTCTTAGGCTCAAGCGGAGTCCCGTCGATTCCGAAAGCCATTGACAAGGTTCCCGTCATGTTTATCAGGTCAATGCTTGACTGCGGCATATCGATGCCCCTTTCCCGGACAATCTGCTCCGAACTCTTGTTCTCATCCAGTTCGCTGTACTTGCAGAAGCAATATCTGATGCCGGCGGCATGGAAGTTATATGGCTCGGACTTCGGGTCGAAGGCAATGTTAAAAGTCGCGGCAAGAGAAGATTCTGTCGGATACTCCGTGCTGCGCCCGAGAGTGACGTTCGCCCACGAGGCGTAGCTTGTAGATGACCGTGTAGGCATCGAATTCATACAGAACGTCTTTTCATTGTCTGAATTGACGGCCACCGCGCCCACTGTGTAACTTGTCGCGGACGACAATCCCTGATAGGTTACAGTGAATCCTTTGTCCGAATTAATCTCTGCGATGGAAACGGCATCATCGGTAACAGTACCATAAGACTCGATGTATTTCATGAAAAGTTCGGGCGACGAAGAGAAGTAAGTCTTGAACGACCGAGTCGATGTCATCAGAGATATCGTCTTCGTCACGTTCTTGCCAATCCAGAACAGTCCGATACAATTAGTTGAGTTCAGACTGCCGTTCCCGGTTGGAAGCATGAGACCCTGCATGAACCAGTTTGCGCCGGTGACATCCGAAATCGGTGATGTCTCCTCCGCGATGGTCTTCGTCGTGTACCCGTAAAGAGGGGTCACCGCATTTCCCGCCATATCCACGCCGAATATGCCGACGCGGTAGGTCAGCTCAGAACAGAGCTGGTTTCCGACATAGGCGGACGTTCCTGAATATGAGTACTGAGAAACTCCGGTAGCGACATCAACACCCTCACTCTTCAGGGCCTGAAGCCAAAGGTTCAGGTAGAGATCCCTTATTTCCGTGTCCGTCATGCCTGTGAGATATGTCTCCGGCCAGCAGAAATAGAGATAGTGGAAGTCAGGCAGGGCATACACGTTAAACGTCGTGTAGTCCGCACCGGTCTCGACGTGCGAGAATACAATCTGAGGGATATCCTCAGATGCAGGGCGGGTCACGAACCTGAACTGGGCAGTCTCCGATGCCTTTACATATTTGTCATCCGACACGGCCTTGAGGCTGAACACATACTCTGAGGAAGGCTCGAAGCCGCTGAGTTCCACCATGCACTTCGTGGTTGTTCCGGAAAACTTGCCGACGGAATACTCGTATGAAGTGGCCTCGGAAACGGCCTCCCACCGGATTATCGTCTTTGAAGCGTAGGTCGCCACCGCCTCCGGAGAAGGGGCGTCCAGTGTCGTGATGTCATTTGTGATGACGCGCAAGTTCACAAAGCGCGAGTTTCGGTAATTGCCGTTGACTCCGGCATCGGTCCTGAGAGCGAGCGTATACACCGAATTCGGAGCAAGGCCATCGAACGCGACCGATGTGCTTTTGGTAGTCAGGGTATCACCGCCGTTGAAAACGTATGAATACGAACCGGCATCAGTGACAGCGTCCCACGACACCTTGAAAGAATCGCATGACACATCGCTGACGACGGCCTTCGGCTCCGGCAGCAGATTCCCTTTTGAGCCGTCCACCGTATTGTCCTTTGCGCAGGAGCATACAAGCGCAGCCGAGACTGCGGCAAGATAAATTATTTCTGAACGAAGCCTTCTCATTTGCTGACAATTATTTCGAGTTTCTTATAAAGGGCATTACCGTCCGACAGCGTGATGACCGCGTCGCCTTCCGCAATCCCGGTAATCAGGAGATTGTCTCCCGAAAGTTCCACGTCCACGATTTCCGGAGCCGAATTGCTGTAGGAAATGACCTGGACCGAAGGGAAATACGCCTTGAGGTCAAGATTTACGGTTTTCCCGACCTTGACAAATTTCGTAGGGATGTCGGCAGTATAATCCATATAGCGGAGGAGGTTCCATGTATCGAGGATTCCTACTCCCATATTCCCGATGTATGCCTCTGACAAATATTGCGTGAACGGCCTCGCGGAGCTCAGAAGGGCTGCCTTGAGAACATCCGGAGTAAGTCCCTTGCGATGCTGTTTTCCGTAATAGTACGAAACAGCAAGAGCGCATGCGCCGCTGACGTGAGGACAGGCCATCGATGTTCCCTGCGCATATCCGTAGGCATCCGTGCCGTCCTCGCCGACAGTCGTGCTGTAGACACCGCCGTATGTGGGGTCAGAAAGGGTCGTGTCTCCGCCGGGAGCCGTGATGTCAATCCAGCTTCCGTAATTTGTATAGATGGCCGCCACTCCATAGTACGAGCAGGCAGCCACGCTGACCACCTTCTTGTCCGCAGCCGGATAACTGTCATAGTTAACGCCGTCATTCCCGGCAGCAAAGACAATCAGACCGCCTTTCATCGGACCCGTCTGATTGCCGTTCTCGTCAACGCCGGCATACTTGATGAAATAGTCCATCGCACGTCTGAGCGCACCATACGAGCTGCGTGTCCACGTATTCCAGCTCACCTTAGAGTTGTAACCCCAGCTGTTCTGGCAGATGACGGCGCCGTTGTCGGCCGCGTATTTCATAGCGCGCACCGCGCCTCCGAGTCCGGCCCCGGAAGAGCCGTTGTCGCCGGATCCGAGAGTCTGGAGACTCATAATCCGGACACCGTCACCTTTCCCCGAACCGCCTGCAATGCCGTTGACACCCTTGCCGTTATTGTTCACCGCCGCAATGGTTCCGGCGACGTGGGTCCCATGATAGAGCGATTCGGACACAGTTATGGTTCCGCTGTTGTCTATGAAATTGTAGCCGTGCACGTCGTCCACATAGCCGTTGCCGTCGTCATCGATGCCGTTGCCGGGAATCTCGCCTCCGTTGACCCACATGTTGTCGGCGAGGTCCTCGTGGTCACACTTTACACCCTGGTCAATGACTGCTACTATGACATCCGGATTGCCCTGCGACAGGTTCCACGCCGCCCACACGTCGGCATCTGCCCCGATAAGGCTCGCGTTTCCGAAGACATTTCCGGTGTTGTTGTAGTGCCACTGCCGCTGCTGCGCATCCTCGCTCTCGTTGAAAGGGAAAGACGCGTTGCGCCTCACCTGAGCCTTTGCCGGAGCGATTCTCTCAGGAACCGCAGTGAACGGAGCAAACGGATTCTCGTCGGCGGACTTGATTTTCGTAGGGTACTCGATGTACTCGATTGCTCCGCATTTCTTAAGCTGCCGGACGACATCACGACTGATGTGTTTCTTGTCGTAGCTTGCAATGTACCAACAGTCAAGCCCTTCAGCCTTTGTTCTGGCCTCGAACTTCCCGCATTCCGGGAACAGACGTTCGAGGCGGAACTGCCCAAGTCCTTCGAGAACCTCCGCGACCTCACGTGTGCCGGCCATCGCGTCATCCGCGCTGCCAGAAGCCTTTGTCGAGACATTCTGCCCCGGCTTCAGCTTAATCAGGAGCTCGCCGCCCACGGCGTCGAACGCATCCGCCTCATTAATTACAATCGGCCCGGACTTTCCTGCATCGGGCGCTTCCGCAATTGTCCCTTTCGAGCAGGATGCCGTCACGGCAAGCGCAGCGAAAAGCAGCGGATAAAGATTTCTAAAATTCAAATTCATATCGTCTAATATGTAAATTCGATATAGTTCACTTCCGTCGTAAGCCCGCCGTCAGTCTCGGAGACATGATAGCCGACGGCAAAGGCGACGTATTCCGTGCCGCGCTCCATATCAGGATCCTGTGTCAGATCCTTACGCAACAAGTTCTTGCAAACTTCAAGACTGCCTTTCTTTGTGGCATAAAGTATATAATACTGCGCCGCATAATCGGGGTCCACAGACTCCCAGGCTTCTTTTGTCACATAGTTGAACACATACGTCTCGTCTGCCTTGTCCGGCTGGATTGTCAGGGTTCCGTTGTCATAGCGGAGCTCGAACTTCATGTCCGATGCCGGAGCAGACAAAGTCCGGAACTTGAGCAGGTCGATGTCGCCGCTGTAGGAGAACTTCTTCTTGGACTTGTCGTAACTTATGTCAAAGACTGCCAGATAGTAATCCGTGCGGTCAAAAAGCTGCGGGCGCATGGACGCATCAAGTTTTTGTGTGTCCAGAATCCCGGAAGAAAGGAACTTGTCCGGAGTTGTTCCGGCAGTCACGGCCAAGGACTCAGCCTGTTCTATACAGGCCTTTATCAGCATCTCGGGCGTTTCCTTCTCATAGTCCGCCACGCGGACCGGTGTCCAGATATAGGTTTTCCCCGCATCCACCGGAGTGACCTGCACGCGGCAGGTTGAAGTAGTCACGTCACTGACCTCTATCCTAAAGTTGCGGTATATAGGTGAGTCGCCCCCACCGGTGCCCTGAATCACCGTCAAATCGAGCGGTTTTGTGCCCGAGCAGCGGAGGCTGATTTTTCCGGTGCGGTCCCTGCCGCTGTCATTGGCATCGACAATGCAGGTGAACTCCGAATTATAGACACTCCGCACATGGATCCACGGGCTGCCGACAGTAACCTGAGCGATGCCGCCCTCCATCGGGCCGTTTATGGCATAGTCAACAGTAACCTCTCCGCCGGCCACTCCGACCTTGAGTACTTTGGGATTGACGGTGAATGAAGAGTTATAGTTTTCATCGTCTTCCCCGGCAGGCTTGGTGCAGGAAGAAAACACTATTCCAGAAAAAATAGTGACAGCCAAGCACAGAAGAAGACAGCCAGTTCCATGAAATCTCATAATACGCGTAATTATATGTTCATCAACACCGGGGACTGGTGCCCCGTCATTTATTGCTTCATCGAAAAGTGAAACTGAAGCCATGCTATGTTGGAGGCGGTGCCAGCCGAAGCATTGTAGCTATAGACAAAAGCAACCCAGTCAGAGTTGTCCGTTACGTTAGCATACGAGTTAAACGGCAGCGACTTGGCATAATCTGTCTCCTTTGTGTCGTAAGTCGGTATGCTCGAAGAGCTCTCGATATACCTGCGTACAAGTTCACGCGGCGTCTTGGCACCATCCCACGTGTCAACCGGAGCGAAACCGTAGCAAAACTTTCCGGAAATCCCCTTTGAGACATTGAAGGTCACGACATAACTGCTCTCGTCATACGAGATTGAGAAGGCGTCAGACGATGGAGGAACCGTTCCGGTCTTGAAACGTGTGACCACAACATTTCCGCTGTAGCTCCAGGAAAGACTGAGGTCAAAGGCGACAAGGCAGTAATCCGTGTCGGGGTCAAGCCCGTTCTGCGTCGTCGAGCGGTAGCCCTTGTAGAGTTTACCTGCGAGGTTGAACGGTGCCTCATATTTTTCCTCATACTTCCGCGCAACCTCCTTCATCTCGGCCACAGCCTTGTCAACGTATGCCTTGCGGTTGGCGTCATACTCGTTCCATTCGTCCGCATGGATGAATGCAAACACATAGTAGCGGTCCTGGAGATTCGGAGCGACAGTGTAGAACACAGATGACTCAGTCACGTCAGTCGTTGACAGATTGAAGGTCATCCCGGAAGGCGTGATGTAGTCTGTTCCAGCGCTCTGAATAACCGTGACTCTCACTGTCTTAGCGCCCCTCATGCTCAGGGACACGACTGCAGTACGGCTTGCGGAATTCATGTTCGCGGCCGCCTTAAGCCTTACGGAAGTCGGCGCTGTCTCCACAGACTTCACTGTCTCGTCTTCAGCCACGGTAAGCCAGTCGGCATTGGTCGAAACAGAAACGGCTCCGGACGCGACAGCGCTGACGCTGTACTGAACATCCACGTCGGCCGCCTCCGCCCCAATTTTCACAATACCGTTTCCGACGACCTTTATCAGATCAGCCTCCGGCTCAGCTGTCTTGTCACAAGCGGAAATTGTGACCGCGGTCAAAACCGCAGCCACAATCATCCGAAAATATTTTGAACTGAATATCTTGTTCATTCCTATTCCGTAAAGGTCACCTCAAAGCCAGTAATTTTCACAGCCGGATATGACGTGCCCAAAATATTAAACCAACTGTATGCAGCAGTCTCATCTACGAATGTATAAGTATACTTACCTTCGGTAGTTACTTTGCCACTATCAGCATATCCCCAATTCTCGCCATCATCGGAAAACTTGAGTATCACATCCGAATAAGATGTGTAACCTATCTTCTGGTCGCAGGTAAACACGAGTTTAGATATTGCTCCGACATTACCAATTATATAGCCATTCGATGAGAAGCTCTCTTCAGTCGCACCCAAACAGTTTATCTTTTCGCAGTTAATCTCCACCTTTGTCGTTTTTGAAGCATCCTTTGTTGACACCGCATCGACACTGAAGGTAAGAGGGTACTTAGAATAGTTCTCGTAAACCGTTCCAGCCGCTATATTGGCTTGAATTACGTCATATACATTCTTCGCGGTTACCGTCAACTTGTACTCCACCTCAATCTCACCCTTCTGTTTGACCTCGATAACAGCAACAGTTGTAGACAGCCCCGTCGCGCTCACGGATATAGAGCCTACACGCTTTGTCCCGGCATTGGCTTTAGCAGTGTAAGAGACCTTGCCCTCTGCATAGCTTGCCGTAAGCCAATCCTTCGCATCATCTGAGACTGTAACCACAGGTGTTCCTTCTGCCGCACTAATCGTACAGTCAATATCACCGGACGTTTCCTCCTTCGGAAGATTCAATTTATCCGCGCTGAGACTAATTTCCGGAGCAGGGTTAATAGTGAGGGCGCCAATGTAAGGAATGCAATCCTTGTCTTCTATAGTGATATTATCCACAGTAATCACCAACTTTCCTTTCGTCTTGCCGTCAGGGACATTGTAGAAATAAGTTTCGCCATCAGCCTTGTCTCTTTCCGTAGCTTTGACAGTCGCTTTCCCTACGCCATAAGTCTCTGTTCCATTCACAAGGGTGACAGTAAAGTCAGCGGTTTTGTCAACATCTTCTTTATCGGCCTGAAGACCAACGTTAATCTTAACTTGCTTGACCCCATCAAACGCGGCTTTTGAACTAAGGACAACTTTTCCGCCATTGATTGGCATATTGGCAAGCTGCTGCACACATTTTCCACTCCACGGGCTGCCACCATAATTGTTATTCGTCGAACCAGGATATGAAAGCACAAACGGCATCGTGACACCGTTGTCTCCCCATACTCTTGTGCTGTTGTATGAATTCATCACATTGTCGCTTGTGAACGTCACATTCCACATGGCGTTATCCCTGAGAACAACGTCATAGTCCTTGCAGGCGTCTGTCTTTTCCTTGTAGTTGACAACCGGTTCAGTCAGCTTGCCTCTTGAGACAGTAAGCCCTTCACGCTCAAACACGAAGTCCGCACTGCCGGCACTTACGGTCACACGAACATTATACACGCCGGGATTGGCAACGAACCATGCAACATAATTCGAAATGGTGGTCGTCCCGTCCCCTGTAAGGCTGATATAATCCTTCATGTTATAATATCGACCTTCGGTAAGGGTCATATCCTCAATATCCTTCGTGAGATCCAAAGTGAACTCACCGGCAAGATACTTACCCTCTTCCGTACTTTCAATCTTGACTGACTCAACGACAAGATCCTTATACTTTTCAGGGATTCCGGCAAATGTCATCTTCCCGAAGCCAAACAAGTGAGCCAACTTGATTTTGTTGCTTCCGGATGTGAACTCATTGTTGCCGTCCTCATCCTTTCCGGCGCCTGTCGTGGAGATTTTAGCCGGCTGGAGAACCATCACATCGGCTTTGCTTGACCATGATGTCTGGGTGGCAATATCTTTCTCCGAATCATTTCCACGTGCAGCGCCCTGATCTGGAATAAGTTTCACAGTAAAGTTCGTAAGATCTGCCTTGAAACTATACGTGTCAGAGGCTGCTGATGGATATATGCCATACATAATATACTCATCGGCAAAGTCTTCATCAGCTATCTTGCTTATCTTTCCGGAAAAAACAGGATCGACAAAACCGTTCCCGTCATCCACAATAGAAAAAGAAGAACAATATCCCAGTCTGGCATTTGGCGCAAGCACCTTTATGGCAGTATTGGGTGCATCGGTCTTTGCAATTGCTGCCAAAAAGCTGTCATTCTTGCCATTAAACTTGATGTGACTGTCTCCGTCAAAAGTTGCCTTTGTTGCATTAGCCATAGCAGGCGCAACGGAACTCGTCGTTCCATCAGTAAGCGCTACAGATACGAAAATGTCATGAGTACCGGCAGTTTCTGAAACAATCTCTTTCTTTGAACAGCCGACCACAGCGATAAGGGCAGCGGCTATATATGCTATTTTTTTCATTGTCTTTCGTTTTTAACGGTTAATTACCAGTCCTTATAAGGGTTCTCATCCTTAATTATCACGCCGCCGAATGTGCCGTAACGGCTTTCCAAAACAACCGTGATGTACTGCTCAGACGACTTTCCGTCACTGTTGCGAACGGCCTTGAGCACGATGTACTCGACTTTGTCTTCAGGCTTAGGCACATCCACATACAACTTGTTGTTTTCCTGGTCAAGTGTATACACATAACCCTTTGAATCGACATAGACTTTCGTCGTCTCATCGGCACCCGTTATGGTATAGTCAAACGTGACCTTATCGCCGAGAAAACCGGCCTTCTCATCAAATGTGACCTTTATCGCGAACGCCTTGTCCTTTGCTACATGAATCTTGACGTCAGCGATGGTGAATACATACTCCTCAGCGGTTTCCTCCATCGTCACGGAAACTTCCTTGGTGTCGAACGCGATGGCAGCCCACGATGCGCCTTCGTCGTATGAAACTTTCCATGTGTTTTCCTCGTACTTGAACTTCGGAGCGGCATCGGACACGCGCACATTCACGCCGTTGTTCTGAAGAACCTCGCCGTTGTTGGTCCAGTAGAGGACACCGTCGATTTCCTTGACACCGATGATGCTCGTGTCGTGAAGCTTTGCGGTGGTTCCATCGGCGAACTTTATCTCATAGTAGCCATCCTTCTTTTCTACGGAAGAGATTGCCACTGAATTGGCGGCTGCAGTCTTGAGCTCCGAGATTGCATCGGCATTCGTGTTGACCGCTTCCTCAAGCGCGGCCACCTTCTTCTCCAGGACCCCTACTCTGTCTTCAAGATCCTTCGTGCAGGCGCAGGCAATGCCCGCAACCGCAACGATTGCGAATAATACTTTTTTCATATTTGATACGAATAATTAAAATATATCTTTAGAACGAGAGCACCGGATAGCAGCTCATTTCCCTGTTTATGCTCTCAGTGTACGGGAGGAAATCGCCGCCGAACTTGTCGGTCTGTCCTTCCTTGTTCACATACGAGTTGAGGGATGTCGCGAGCCAGAACATGCGGACGTGTTCAAAGTCGTATAGGCTGCAAGTAATGAACTGATAAACCCGCGTACTGTATGTAAAGTACTTCTTATCCTCACCGGTCCTCGTCTCATTTCGTACCTCATCACGCGGAAGTTCCTTCATGCTGTCGGGAATCGGGGACCAATGATAATTGAGGATGGACATCGGGTCGTTGTTGATATGCAGAAAACTTTTATACTCATAAGACAAGTCAATCTGCTGACCTTTGTACTCATCAAGGAACAGTCTTATTTCATCGCCGCCGAGATTTGCGAAAAAGTCCCAGAGCTGACCGCTGCTCGGAACATACCATCCGGATGTCTCTGCGGGAGCGGGGTCAAAGCCTCTCATGACCCAGTCGATGGCAGGGTACTGCGAGATAGGCGAGGTTTCTACAGTCGGGTCGTGGAACTCGTTGAACATCCCGTGAGTTGCGTCATAACCTTCAATATCATTGTAATATGACGAAGCATAGACTCCTTTGTCGAGATAGTTCAATGCCTGAGAGCTGGAAAAACTCTCATCGAGGGTGAATTTCGTCCAATAGTCAAGCGTATGGTCAACCTTAGGGTCATCCGTAACCGGAGCATGTGCAGCCTTCGTGCAGAGCACAAGGCCATGCGTGAAGCCTTTGTTCCGCTCGGTCTCCGAAATGCGTGTCGGGTCGGTCGAGAACACTATGCCGATGACCTTCTTGCCAGAAATCGGTTCAGGCTTCGTAGGATTCCAAAGAGGATACGCTATGCCGTCGACGGTCTCGTAGCCCAGTAAACCGCCGTCGCTCCATGTTCCGTCAGAATAGAAGTAATCACCGATTTTCGGGTCACTTGTAGGAACAGCCTTAGGAAGGATTTTGAGTTCCACAGTCTTAATCAGCGGGTTCTCCTGCCCAGGCACGTCAATCCTGGCAGTCACGGAAGTGCTGCCCTGCCGCTTTCCGGTCACATAAATTCCCGTTTCGGAACCGGAAATGTAGAATGAAGTCGTATCGACGGGGTCGGAATCACGGAGAATCCACTTGCCGACCTTGCGGTAGGTGGCGTCTTCCGGAAGAATTTCCGCGTTAATCTTTATTTGCTCGCCGACCAGAAAACTTATTGTCTCCCCTTCCGCTACTTCCTTATTTTCATATAAAAGTTTCAAGGAAGAGACCGGGATGGCATTTACTACGACCTTGCATGATGCGCTGAACTCGCCGCTGCTGACCGTGACGACCGTTTCTCCCTCCTTGACACCGGTGACAACGCCGCCTTCAACCTTAGCGATGGAAGCGTCCTCTGATTTCCATAAAAGAGTCGGGCTCGTGACATTATCCGGAGTCAGTATCGGGCTCAAGGTCTTCTGCTCACGCACATTGAGAGCAATCTCCGTTTCGTTGAGAGAAATGCCTGTAAGCGCAATAGGAGTCACCGTCACGGTGCATTCCGGAACATCCTCCAAATCCGGATGGATGGCATAAATCGTGGTTGAACTGATGCTGTGAGATGCGAGGGACAGAAGAATACCCTCGTCGGTTATTTCCGTGCCCTCGATGGACACTACGCCTTCGTTCGCGATATCCACAGTGACCTCTTTGGCCTTTGCTACCGGTTTGACCTTCAAAAGTGTCGACGCCGTGTTGCCAGCAGGTATGAAGATCTCCTTTTCGGCAAACTCTACGCTTATTTTATCTTCTTTCAGTGCTTCATCGCACCCGTTAAGTAGACAAAGGATGGAGGCTACCAATCCCCCCCCCACTACGAATTTTCTAATGTTCATACACTAACCACTATTTTTCGGAATCTCAAAGATAGTTCTTCCAAAACACAAATGCAAGACTTTTTTCATTTTTCTGAACGCCGAACCCCCGCAATCTCAACGCATTACAGCAACACATTCAAAGTCCGCACCGCCATATTTCCATCACATTAAAACCATCACACCGCCACAAACTTTCAATTCCAAACCAAACGCCCCCGAATCTGCGAAAAACAATAAGTTTGTGTTCGGCGCGTCACATGTCCTCAAGAGACAGTCCGCTGCAGATTACATCCGCTCCGCCGAATGCCTGGCGGCTCATCTCCATCGCCTTGGACTTCAGAAGCTCTTCTGAATACTTTTTCCGGTTTCTCTTAACCTCGAAGGCATGGACTTGTCCGGCCGGGGTGACGGAAACAATATCTATTTCATTTTCAGAAGAATCGTCGGCCGCTCCCTTCTTCTTATGCCACCATCCGCCGATTTCGACATATTTCTGAGACTCCACCATACGCTGGCGGAACCACCTCTCAAGAATGCGTCCGGAGTAGGCAGGATATTCCCGCTTTATCAGGTCGGCGAGAGCTGAATAGTTCTTTATCTCTATCCATGAACGGTATTTATAGAAGTATCTGAACCAGAAGCGCAGGAATATGTCATTTATCTCATAGCGGACGGATTTGGAATTATCTTTCGCACGAAGCGGCCTTTTTTTTCGGATTAGACTGTATTCTTCTTCGAGGATTCTCATCTGGCCGCCAAGACTCTTTTCTCCGAGCAAGGCCTCTATCTGGGGAAGAGTCACATCACCTGAAGCTACCGCGCCCAATATCGAAAAATATGTTGCATACTGCTTGCCGAATTCCTGAATCAGCATATTTCGCCCCTCGTCGAAAAACGGGGAATCAGGGCCGGTCATATAATCGACCATAGCCTCCATATTTGTACAGCCGTTATCCATCATCAGTTCCACATATTTGGGAACACCGCCAGTGAAACAATAGAGAGCCAGCAAATCATCATTGCTATAGTCCTTTTTGTAATCCGCCATTATCTCCTTGAGCACGTCGGTCCTGAAAGGCTCAAGCGTAAGCGTCAAGTCCGCGCGCCCGTACAACGGCTGTTTCTCGTCCCTGAAAATCTTCTCCATCATGGAATAGACAGAACCGCTCACCACCAGATTCACCTTTGACCTGCGGCGCTCACGATCCCAAATGTTCTGAATGTCAGCATATATCGACGGGGAAACGTACAAAAATTCCTGAAACTCGTCAATAAACAGATTGAAGGCCCGATGCTTCCCTATATTCAGGAGAAGGGCAAATATATCCCTGAAATGAACGATTCCTTGCGGGACAAATTCATCCAAGGACTGTCTTATGACATCAGAATATTCCAAGCACAATTCAGCCTCAGCCTTTCTTGATACGAAAAGATACACGAAGTCGGTGCCTTCCATAGAAAGAACACCTAAAGTTGTCTTTCCAATCCGCCTGCGGCCTTTCATCACAGTCATTTTTGAAAACTCATCGAATGATTTCTTCTGAATGTTCTGCAAGACTGCAAGTTCCTGTTTCCTGTCGTAATATTTCATAGTTTAAAATCTATTCGTTTTGCGAAAGTTTATGGTAGTAAACTTTATGACCATAAACTTTCGCAAATGTACAAAAAAAACGAGTTTTGGCAAGTTATCCATTTCAATAACTCACCAAAACAGCAAAAAAATCTCGATTTTGGTGAGTTATCAGAAGAATGAAAGCCGGAGAGCGAGGTTCGAGCGCTCTCATTTTGAATATATTCGCTATATTTGCAGGTTTTTAGGAGGTTCCCATTTTCGGGCTGCCGACGATAAAAGATTTACGAGTATGATTTCAAACGAACAGATACGGGATTTGAGGACGAGAGTCGAGGTGCTGGGGAAATGCGTGAATGTGGAGCAGAAGCGCGGACAGGTCGCGGAACGGCAGGAAAAGGCGGCGGCGCCGGATTTCTGGAACGATCCGAAGGCTGCGGAGGCGTTTCTGAAGGAGACGTCGGGGCTGAAGTTCTGGGTGGACGGATATGACAGGGCAATGTCCGCAGTGGACGATCTTGATGTCCTGTATGAGTTCGCGAAGGAGTCAGCCGGTGCGAAGTCAGCCGAGGAGGAAACTGTGGAGACGGAAGAGGAGAAGGAACTGGGGCAGGCATACGCGGATGCGGAGAAGCAGGTTGAAGAGCTGGAACTCAGGAATATGCTCGGAGAGGAGGGTGACTCGCTCGGGGCGGTGCTGACGATAAATTCCGGAGCCGGCGGAACGGAGGCGAATGACTGGAGCGCGATGCTGATGAGGATGTATCTCCGCTGGGCGGAGCGCAACGGCTACAAGACCACAGTCACCGACCTGCTGGAAGGCGAGGATGCCGGCATCAAGTCGGCTACCATCCAGGTGGAGGGAGACTACGCATTCGGCTATCTCAAGGCAGAAAGCGGAGTCCACCGGCTTGTACGCATATCCCCGTTCAACGCGCAGGGGAAGCGTCAGACAACTTTCTCTTCGGTCTTTGTCTATCCTCTTGTGGACGACTCGATTGAGATTGAAATCAACCCGGGCGACCTCGAATGGGACACGTTCCGTTCAAGCGGCGCAGGCGGCCAGAACGTAAACAAGGTGGAGACTGGAGTGCGCGTGCGGCACATCCCGACAGGAATAACTGTGGAAAACACCGAGACCCGCTCCCAGCTTGACAACCGGCAGAATGCCCTGCGCATCCTCAAGTCACGCCTATATGACCTTGAACTGAAGAAACGCCAGGAAAAGCAGGCTGAGCTTGAGGGCACGAAAAGGAAAATCGAATGGGGCTCACAGATACGCAGCTATGTCCTCCACCCCTACAAGATGGTCAAGGATCTCCGCACAGGCCACGAGACATCCGACACCCAGGGCGTCCTCGACGGTGATCTCAACGACTTTATGAAATCCTATCTTATGAGACGGGGCGAATAAAAAGCGGTCTGCCGCGTTACTCGTCTTGCTGAAATCCTCACCATCCCAATAGACCCCTCCCGTCCCCTCGAAGGGGAATGCAACGCAGCAGGCCGCCTTTTAGGCGCCCCGCCCCCTATTCCATAAGTTTTTTGTATTTAAAGCGTTTCGGCTCCTCGCTGCCGAGGCGGCGCTTTTTGTTCTCTTCGTATTCGGAGTAACTGCCCTCGAAGAAATAGACCTGCGAGTCGCCCTCGAACGCGAGGATGTGGGTGGCGATGCGGTCGAGGAACCAGCGGTCGTGGGAGATGACCACGGCGCATCCGGCAAAGTTTTCAAGACCCTCCTCAAGGGCGCGGATGGTGTTCACGTCCACGTCGTTCGTCGGTTCGTCAAGAAGAAGGACATTGCCCTCGTCCTTGAGAGTGAGCGCAAGATGCAGACGGTTTCTCTCGCCGCCGGAAAGCACGCCGCAGAGCTTTTCCTGGTCGGCGCCCGTGAAGTTGAAGCGGGAGACGTATGCCCTCGCCGGCACTTCCCTCTTGCCGAGCTTCACGAAATCGGAGTTCTCGGCGATTGTCTCGTAGACTGTCTTGTCCGGGTCTATGCTCTTATGCTGCTGATCGACGTAGGCGAGCTTCACGGTGTCACCGATGACAATGTCGCCGGAATCAGGCTTTTCCAAGCCCATGATAAGTCGGAACAAAGTAGTCTTGCCGGCTCCGTTCGGCCCTATGACTCCGACAATTCCCGCAGGAGGAAGCACGAACGAGAGGTTCTCGAACAGAAGCTTGTCACCGTATGCCTTTGAAACGTCATGAAATTCGATGACCTTGTTTCCCAGACGCGGGCCGTTCGGTATGTAGATCTCGAGGTTTGCCTCCTTCTCGCGTCCGTCCTCCGCAGAAAGTTTCTCGTATGCGCCGAGACGTGCCTTTGATTTCGCGTGGCGTGCCTTCGGAGCCATCCTCACCCATTCGAGCTCGCGTTCGAGAGTCTTGCGCCGCTTGCTCTCCTGCTTTTCCTCCATCGCCAGGCGCCGGCTCTTCTGGTCGAGCCATGAGGAATAGTTACCCTTCCACGGAATGCCCTCACCCCTGTCGAGTTCCAGAATCCATCCGGCCACATTGTCAAGGAAGTAGCGGTCGTGGGTCACGGCAATGACAGTGCCCTTGTACTGACGCAGATGCTCCTCCAGCCACTGGATGGACTCCGTGTCGAGGTGGTTCGTAGGCTCGTCGAGAAGCAGCACGTCCGGCTGCTGGAGAAGCAGGCGGCACAGAGCCACACGACGCCTCTCGCCTCCGGAAAGATTTGCGACAAGCGCGTCAGAAGGCGGGCACTGCAGCGCGTCCATGGCCCTTTCGAGCTTCGCGTCAATCTCCCAGCCGCCGAGATGCTCTATTTTCTCGGTGAGTTCCCCCTGCCGCTCGATGAGGGCGTTCATCTCTTCGTCCGACATAGGCTCGCAGAACTTCATGTTCACCTCCTCATATTCCTTCAGCACATCCATGACCTCCTGCACGCCTTCCTGCACCACTTCAAGCACCGTCTTGTTCGGATCCATCTGAGGTTCCTGCTCAAGATAACCCACAGAATAGCCCGGAGCCCACACGACCTCGCCCTGGTACTGTTTCTCGATGCCGGCAATGATTTTCATCAGCGTCGACTTTCCGGAGCCGTTGAGACCGATGATTCCGATTTTGGCGCCATAGAAGAATGAAAGATATATGTCCTTGAGTATTACCCTGTTGTTCTGCGGGAGCACCTTGCCCACGCCGTTCATTGAGAAAATGATCTTTTCGTCAGCCATCTGATGAAATGTTTTTAAGAGGTGAAAAGCCGGAAGCGGCAGCCTCCGAACTCATGCAAAGATACGGCTTATCGGCGAAACCTGCAAAAATCTCCGCACACAGAATCCCCAATGCCAGCCCGCACGGCCATTTCAGACAGCCACGGCGCCGACTGCGCCCATTCCGCGCGAACTCCGCTTGAGAATCGACGATGTCCTCCGCATCCAGTCCGAAGGTATCTCCCCTACGACCCGACGGAACGCCATGTTGTAGGAAGCGACGGTGCGGAATCCGGACATATAGGCAAGATCCGAGACCCTGAGAGTCGGATTTTGCCTGAAGCATTCCATCGCATAGCCTATGCGGTAGCGGTTGACATACTGACAGAAATTTGTGTCCGCGCACTCGCTTATCGCCCGAGAGACATACACCTTGTTGGTGAACATGCGCTCCGAAACTTCCGCTATGCTCAGATCCGTGTCAAGAAACGGACTCTCGCTGCGGAAATATTCCTCAATGCGTGTGAAGATGCTGCGGTAGAGGTTTTCTTTCCTGTCCGCGCGTATTACCCTGCTGCTCACGCAGTCCTGCATGGCCTCGGATACCGCCTTCTCGTATTTTTCAAAGAAGAGGAAACGCCGGCTGCCGGCTCTGCGCAAAAGCGCGCATACAAATACGGATGTAGCCAGGACCAAGGAAATGGAGTCAGTCGCCGCCGCAAAAGGAAACTGTCCGGCCCTGGCCACGGAACAGGACATTGCAGAAACAATTAGAGAAAACCCTAGCAGCAACAGATAGAGAAAGTCCGAAAACAGGGTGGAGACCGAAAGCGGAGTCAGCTTGTCGGACGAATTTTTCAGGTCGCCAAGGTGCTGCCTGAAAAAGACGGCGAAGGCGGCGAACGACAGGAAGAATACCGTCAATGGCCGGAGCGCGTGGTTGTCTGCCGGGCATAGCCCGAAGAAGCACAGCAGCGATGCGGCAGCAGCGACGGCCTCAAATGCCAGCAGCCCACGGCAAAACCGTCTCCTTTCCCTTGTGCCGGCCGACTGCGGGAGAGCGGTCAGCGGCAATGCCGAGACGGCCATGTCCGCAGCAAACCTGTCTGGCTGCCCGAGGCACAGGTCAAGGACGGTCAGAATGATTCCTCCGGAGACGGAGGCAAGGAGTTCGGGCTCTTTTCTGAAGAAGAAATTGAGCCTCAGACGTTTCATCAGAAACTTCGGGCACAGGATCACGGCTGCGGCGGCGAGTGCTGCAGCGGCGAGCGCGATTGATGAGATTACAGTAGAGAACATGATTCCCGATGCGTTAAAAATTTACCCGCAGTCCGGAACTAGTTTCGGACTGCGGGTACAAAGATAGGACGAGATATCCTCTAAAAAATGTACTCTGCTGTTGCTTTTTTGCAACAAATAGCGTTTTTATTTTTCAAAAATTATTCTATGGCGGGGCGAAGAAAAAGCGACCTGCCGCGTTGGGCGTCTTGATGAAATCCTCACAACCATCAGGTTGCTGCGGTTTCATGTTCGCTAACGCGACCTTTTCTAGCCACGGCAGTCTCAAGTAAACTTGGACTGCGCAGATGGCTTAACGAAAAGCTTCACCGCCCGCCTTGCATCTCATCTTTTTCTTCATTCCCTCCGACTCAGAGGCTTGACTCAGAATTTCGGCCCAGAATTTCGGCCCAGAATTTTGACTCAGAGACTATTTTGATTTGGAACCTTTTCCCTTCAGCTGGTCAAAGCCGAGGCCGAATACGCCCATTACGGTGGAGACGGAGAGGAAGGCATCGGGATCGATGGCCTTGACATAGCGCAGGAGCATGCTCAGGTCGGCCTTTCTTGCCACGACCATGAGTACGTTGCTCTCCTGCTTACTGTACCATCCCATAGAATGAAAAAGTGTCACTCCCCTGCGGAGGTCGTATGCTATGGCGTCGGCAATCTCGTCATATTTCTTGGAGAAGATAAACACCTGCACCGACTGCTTCATTCCCGACAGGAACAGGTCTATGGTGTAGCTGTTCACGGTGATGAGTATCAGACCGTATGCCGCGTTCGCAATCTTGTGGACAAGCTCGACCTCGGTTCCGTCCGGCTTGTACGACGGACAGAAGAGAGACGCGGTGATGATCACGATGTCCATCGCGAGAATAAGCTTGCCTGGAGAGGTGTTGCGGTACTTGCAGACAATCAGCGCGATGATGTCCGTACCTCCGCTGGAACCTCCCTGTGATATGCTTGAGCCGATTCCGATTCCGGAGAAAACGCCGCCAAGCACGGTGCACAGAAGCGGGCCGATGGCCTCAGAGAGTTCAGCAAGGAACTTTGCCGGAAAGAGTTGCGGCAAGACATTGAGGAGCAGAGAGGTGTATGCGATGGCATATACGGTCTTCCATCCGAAGCCCTTGCCGAGTATGGCGATGCCGAAGATGAGGAGCACAACGTTGATGACGAAATAGCTCCATCCCATAGGAATATGCCCTCCGGTGGCATACTGTATTATTGCTGATATACCGGAAACTCCTCCTCCAACGAGGTTGTTCGGAAGAAGGAACATCGTCCAGCCGATTGCATAGACCAGGAGTCCGAGGGACATGATCCCATATTCCTTTATTGTAGTCCACGCGTTGCTTTTGAGTACTGTACTTGTTGTCATATCACTTTCAATAGTTCGTTAAATTTA
>DJRM01000145.1 GCA_002440085.1 Bacteroidales bacterium UBA6360 | reverse complement strand
CGAGCTTCCCGTCATGGATGAGTTTCAGAATCAGCTCTCCGAAGAGCGTGTTCTGCCACGCGAACCATGCGCGGGTGAAATGCCCTGGATTGTCCTTGTGGAAGGACTCGTGCATGAATCCCGTGCCGGCATCGGTATTGAGCAGCATCACGATGCAGTCCCTGATTTCATTGTCGTCGGTCGAGGTGAACGCCCGCATCATTATGCTCATCGGCCAGATCATGTCATATCCGATGTGCGGGCCGCCGATTCCCTCGCCTGCGGTTCCC
The DNA here is from genome assembly GCA_002440085.1 of Bacteroidales bacterium UBA6360. Lineage (GTDB taxonomy): Bacteria > Bacteroidota > Bacteroidia > Bacteroidales > UBA932 > Cryptobacteroides. The sequence goes on along the minus strand of DJRM01000145.1, from coordinate 2,437 downwards.
TTAAAGAAATATGGATTGCTGTCGCTGAGAACAAAGCGGCGCGTATTGCGATAAACAGGGTCATCGGAAGCGACGTCGCCGAGATAGGCAAGCGCAAGAAGGCTCGGAACATTCGCGTCGTCCATGAGATAGTGGTTGCCGAACCCATCGACCTCGAAGGCATATATATTCCCGAATTTCGGATGGCAGACAACCGCCTCTTTCTTCAGCGCGGTCTCAACCTCGTCTGCAAGCGCACGGCACTCCCCCGCCATCGCGGCATCATGATTAACAGTTTCCAGGATTTCGGCGGCCTTTCGGAGCGAGCTCACGGCAAAGAAGTTCGAAGGGACAAGGAACTCAAAGACAGTCGCGTCGTCGGAAGGGCGGAAAGCGGAGGCTATGAGTCCGCACGGCTTCACAGGATTGCCGAGACCGTCACAGCACTTGGTGTCGTATGGACGGTCGGTCACGCGCGTAAACACATATGAGCCGTGGCCCTCCTTGCGCTGCTGCTCACGCAGAGTTGCGAGTATCGCCTTCATGCCTTCCGTCCATTTGTCACCGAAAACGGAGGTATCACCCGTGACCTTCCAGTACTCGTGCGCAAGGCGAATCGGGTAGCACTGCGAGTCAATCTCCCATTTCCGCTCGTGGTCGTTCGGATTCATCGCTGTATTGTCCGTTGTCCACCCCGTGCCGGTCGGACCATCGTTGAACGCGTTGGCATAGGGGTCTATGGTAATCGAAAGGAACTGACGGTTTATGACCCCGGCAATCATGCGTCTGAGATGTTCGTCTTGAGCGGCGAACTGAACATAAGGCCAGACCTGGGCGCCCGAATCACGCAGCCACATGGCGTGGATGTCACCGGTATAGACGAAGGTGTCCGGAGCGCCGTCCTTGTCCTCGCGGAAATGCACGGTCGTGTCGAGCGTGTTCGGGAAGCAGTTGCGGAACATCCACGCGAGCTTCGGGTTTGTCATCTGCGAGGTGACCTCGTCGATGACCTGTTCAATCTTTTCTGAGGTGAAGAGACGGTCTCCCTCCGCAGGACGGCGCGACTCGAATGTCTGTGCCGAGGCTGTGGCGCAGAGTCCAAAAGCGAGTGCCGCTGTTGTCAACAATTCTTTTTTCATTATTCTAACTCTTTGGTTATTAATATATTTTCAACATCATATCATCCCCGTCATCACTTCGCCAAGAGCCGATTAAACAGGCCATCACTCTTCGTTGGAGAATGAATACGGTCTGTCGGAAAGTGCCGTGGAGCGAAGCTTGTCAGGTTCCGGAGACATCGTGAAATCAATCTTCGCTCCGCTGATGAGGTCGCTGTGGGTGAAATATGTCTTGGTATATGTCTTTCCGTTGAATTTCAGAGACTTGACATAGAAATTATCCCGTCCGTTGTCCTTCGCGTCAATCACAATCCTGTTGCCCGACGGCAGACTGATCGTGGCCTTGCTGAAGAGCGGAGTGCCTATCGCGTACTGGTCGGTCGCCGGGCAGACAGGATAGAACCCGAGAGCCGAGAAAACATACCAGGCCGAAGTCTGGCCGTTGTCCTCGTCGCCGCAGTAGCCGTCAGGAGCACTGGTGTAGAACTTGTCCATCACCTCGCGAATTCGTCGCTGCGCCTTCCATGGCTGCCCGCCCCAATCGTAGAGGTAGAGCATGTGCTGAATCGGCTGGTTGCCGTGAGCGTAGTTTCCCATGTTCATCACCTGCATCTCGCGTATTTCGTGGATGGTGAAGCCGTAGTAACTGTCGTCGAAAATCGGGGGCACATTGAAGATGTGGTCGAGGTTCGCGTTGAACGCGTCCTCCCCTCCCATCAGAGCCATAAGTCCCGCAGGATCGTGGAAAACGGACCATGTGTATTGCAGCGCGTTGCCCTCTGTGAAGTCGCCGCCCCACTTGTAGGGGTTCAGCGGAAGGTTAAAGGTCCCGTCGGCACGGCGTCCGCACATGAGCGAAGCGTCAGAAAGATAGAGATTGCGGTAGTTCAGAGCCCTTTCCTTATATATCCCTATCTCGTCGTCGGATTTTCCCAGAGCCTTTCCGAGCGTCCAGATGCACCAGTCGTCGTAGGCATATTCCAGTGTCCTCGCAGCACTTTCGTTAATTCCGACATCGCATGGAACATACCCGAGACGGTTATACTCCTCCCAGCCAAGTCGCCCGGTCGAGCTTATCTCCGGATGCACGGAGTTCGCCCCGTGCTTCACGGCCTCCCACAAAGCCTCGATGTCGTAGTTCCTCAAGCCTTTGACGTATGCATCCGCCACAACTGAAGCCGAATTGTTCCCGACCATGCAGCCGCGATGTCCGGGGCTAGCCCACTCAGGAAGGAACCCGCTCTCAAACCATGCATTCACAAGCCCCTCCTGCATCTTCACGTTCTCGTCCGGCCAGACGAGATTCAGCAGCGGGAAAAGGCAGCGGAAGGTGTCCCAGA
>DJRM01000007.1 GCA_002440085.1 Bacteroidales bacterium UBA6360 | reverse complement strand
CAATCAACGCATCCTCGTCGGCCTTCAGCGCCCCCACGCCCTGATAGTAGCGAATCATCTCCCTGACCTCGGTCTCGCTGAACCCGAGCATCATGTTGAAGTCGGGGTCGAGAGTTAGCGAGGTGGCGATGTTGTAGCCGCTGGTCACGTCGTCCATGGTGACGGGGCTCACTCCCATCATGAGAATCCTGTCGAACATCCCCTTGTACTGCTTGAAAACGCTCCGGTAGAATCCCTCGGCATGGGTCATGGCATGATAGACCTGCTCGCCCTTGACATTCAGCACAACATTCGTGAAATTGTCATATTCATCGACGATGAGGTATAGTTTCCTCTTCATCCTCTTGGCGTAGAGGTCGATGACGTTCAGCTTGCCGACGAAAGTCTTCTGCTTGAGCACTTCGGACAGATACTCCGGCGGATAGAACGCCTCATATCTCCTCGCGAAGTCCTCAGCCACGGCGCTGCAATAGATGTCGAAACTCTGAGACAGCGTGTCGATGTCTCCTCCGACTCTCGAAAAGTCCAGGTACAGCACCTGGAACTCTCCCATAAGCGGAGTCGGATTCTTCTCAATCCAAAGCCCTGAAAACAGGCTGACGAAATTGTCCTTTTCCAGAATGTCGTAGTAGTACCTCATCATTGACAGGAACAGGCTCTTTCCGAACCGACGCGGTCTGATGAGGAACAGAAAATTCCCCGCAGCCTCCATCTTGGAAAGATACATTGTCTTGTCCACATAATACTTATCCTCTCTCCGCACCTGCGCGAAGTCGGAAATTCCGTAGGGTATGAGCTTGTACGATGCCATAACGCTAAAAATAACAAACTATGGCAAACCTTAGATTTGCAGAGTAGTTCTGCTGCGCCAAGGTTTGCAGCGCAAAAATAATAAATTTGTGTCAACAAATAAAGTATAACAAAGGACAATGGAACCGGACGGTTCTCAATTTCGGCAAATACGAAAAATAGCTTATGCTGCAATAGATTCTGAGCCTAATAACTCAGGCTGATGACTCCGGACCAGCTCAGAACGACGCCCGGCGGGTCATGCGGAAGTCGCAGTGGCGCTTGGCGAGGGAGCGTTCGAGAATCATCTCGCCGGCGAGGCGGCCCATCTGAGCGAAGTCGGTGGAAACCGTGGTGAGGCCGTTGAGGATAATCTCGCAGAGGGGCGACTCGTTGTAGGAAATCAGGCCTATGTCCCTGCCCACCTCAAGCTTCTTCTCCCTCGCGATGCGCACGAGCTCTATGAGGTCGAAGTCGTACTGGCCGGTCAGGAGCAGATAGACCTCACCGCTCTGCACCATGTCGCGGCTGACCTTGTCCGCGAACCTGACCTTGATGCCGTTCTCGCTGCAGAACCGCTCGACCCCGGTGCGTATGGCCTTTGAATAGAGGCTCGATGGGAGAGTTATGACATTGAGCCTGCCGTATTTACGGAGCGTGTCCAACCCCTCCGCAAGTCCCTTCGCCGTGTCGTTCTCCCAGTCCTGATAGACGGCGCCGAAACTCCCGTGAATCCCCCTCATCCAGTTGTCGAGCATCAGCAGCTTGCGGTTCGGAATCTTCCCGAGAAGGGCGCACACCCGCCTCTGCGTGGCAGGGTCGAGCGGGAAATGCGGAGTGATGACATAGTAGTCGAAATTGTCGAGGTTCTCGCTGATGAAGTATTCGAGCATATCGACGTTCTGCTCATGCAGGCGTATCGTGATTTCGGCGTGGTTGTCGAGCGTCTCCAGCATCGAACTGAAAAGAATCTGCTTGTATGTGCTGAGCTTGTCGAATATCGCCAGCACCTTCAGCTTTCTCGCCCCTCCGTCCGCCCGGACATAGAACCCCTTTCCCTGCTTCGATTCCACCTTTCCCTCGTCCCGCAGCACAAGATATGCCTTTTTCGTCGTCTCCTTCGAGATTTCGAGCTTCTCGGCGAGTTCGTTCATGGACGGAAGCACATCCCCCTCCTTCAGCGCCCCTGTCTCAATCATTGAATCTATGGCGCTGACAATCTGTCGATAAACGGGAATCAGCGAGTTTTTGTCGATGCGTATGTTGCCTTTCATAAGCGATATGTTGTTGGCTATGCTTAACTATGCTCTGCTGTGGTGCGCGAGCGTCTGCAAAATTACAAAATTTTGTGTGAATTGCGGATTATATGAATACGACACATTTTTTGTGGCATACAATTCCATGACGAAAAATCCGTCCGGTGTAATCGTTTTGATGACCTGCCGGACGGATTCATGGCTTGTTTGGCGCCCTTTTCATCGTTGACGCCGTTATTGGATGAGGTTAATATGAACCTGACACCACGAACTGGTCAGCGGCGAACTTGTTGTCTCCCTCGAAGGTGAATATGCCTTCTGTCTTGTAGCATACGCGGTATTTGTCTTTATATGGTCCGTCCGTGGCTTCCCCGCTTACGGTGTTGCCATGCGTGAAATCGCAGTCACGGATGGTGAGGCTGCCGCCTTTCTGAACCTGAATGAACCCTTTGCCGGAAACCGTGTTGTTTGAGAATGTGCAGCGCTCAAAAGTGACGCTCGCCTTTGTTCCTCCGACCCTTACGACGAAGTTCCCTTCTTTACTATTGTTGTCAATACTGCAATTGGCGAAATATGCCTTTGTTGGCAGCGAAAGCACCGTCCATTTCCCGAACAAGAAAGTCCCGGCGGAACGCTTCGCTCTCTGGGCGCTGCACAACGAATATGGCGACAAGTCTGTGAATCCCATGGGCCCTGCGTTCGAGTCCATGAAGGCCGATGGCGACAAACTGCTCGTGACCCTCTCCGACGCATCCGGGCTTCATGTCGCGGATGGCATTGACAACGTGGAGGTTTCCGGCGACGGCAAGACTTTCAACATTCCATACGCTGAGATTTCCGGCGACGGCGAGACCTTCGTCCCGGCCCAACTGCGCATCCTTCCCGGCGGCGTCCTCGAGTTCTCCTCCCAGGAGGTCTCTTCCCCGACCGCGGCCCGCTACTGTTTCAGCGGCTGGCACGCCGGCTCCGTCTTCAACTCCGCAGGCCTGCCCCTCTTCCCGTTCCGCGCCTCGCTGTAGAGAGTGCCGGCATTTTTTTGAAGGTTTTTCTTAGACCTTTGCGGAAAAATAATGCAAAATGAAAATCTTTGTCAGAACCAATTTGGCAAAGAAAGCTTTATTCGGTTCGGAATCTTCCCGAGAAGGGCACACACCTGCTTCTTCGTGGCCATTATGCTTGAAGAAGTCTTGCAGTTCACCGATTATTTGTTTATTTTTGTCCATGGCTAAAGTATGTTATTTGTAGTTTTTTGTTTTTATAATATAGTGATAATTAGTGAATTATTAAATACTTTTGGCCTTTTGTCTCATAAAGTATTTACTTGCGGAACTTGAGTAAAAAAATGACGCTGCGGATAGAATCGGGTGTAATAAAAGTAATATACATAATTAGGGAATTGCTTTAAAGGTGGTATGTTACCACTTTGTAGGGTGGTAACTATAAATTCAATAATATGACCTTAGAAACAGTCTACAATAAATGGCTATCTATTCAGCCACTGTCGGAAGCCGACCAAAATAAACTCAGCATGAGGTTTACTGTTGAATATAACTACAACAGTAATCATCTTGAAGGCAATACCTTGACCTATGGCCAGACGGAGCTTTTGCTTCTTTTTGGCAAGGTAAGTGGGGAAGGACATTTGAAAGACTTCAACGATATGAAAGCCAGTGAGGTGTCTGTAAAAATGATGAAAGAAGAGGCGGCAAACAAGAAAGAGCCACTTACTCAGAACTTCATCAGGACGCTTCATCGCACTTTACTTCGCGAGGATTATACCGAGTATCGTACATTGCCCAATGGGGTACAGACAAGTTTTGTTATCCATGCCGGACAATACAAAACACGTCCTAACAGTGTGATAACCCGCTATGGAGACCGATTTGAGTACGCCTCACCAGATGAAACTTATGCTCTTATGTCAGACCTTGTAGACTGGTACAATGAGGAGGAACAGAAAGGAGAACTATCTCCAGTAGAACTGGCAGCCTTGTTTCATTACCGTTATATACGGATTCACCCATTCGAGGATGGAAACGGAAGAATAGCCCGATTGATGGTGAACTATATTCTTTCCAGACATGGATGGCCGATGATAGTTGTACGGAGCCGAAAAAAACAGGAGTATCTGGAGGCTTTGCACCAAACGGATATGGTGGTAGGTGCGATTCCTTCTGTAGGAGCTCATGCCAACATCAAGCAGATAGGCGTCTTCCTGAAATACTTTGAGAAATTGGTTGCCAAGGAAATTCAAACAGACATTGACTTTGTAACTAGAAAGGATGAAGACCTTTGGTGGTACGATGGTGAGATTATAACAACAAGAAGCAAGAATACAGCGCGCATCCTGCGGTTGATGCGAGAAAATCCAGGCATCACTTATGCAGAATTGACAAGTACGTTGGGCATAAACACATCCGCCATACAGAAACTGGTAAAGCATTTGGTTGACGGTGGCTACATTGCACGTCATGAGAATGGGACTTGGAGAGTAATTGCAACCTCCGTTGTGTGAACACTATTCTCGTATTACCCACCATCTTACTCATATTCCAGAATGTCATCACGTCCGATGACCTCTTTTCCCGGTAATCGCCGCATCATATAGTCGACCACAAGCCGAATGCGGCTCAGAACGAGTCCCTGCGGGTCATGCGGAAGTCGCAGTGCTCTTTCGAGAGCCTCTTCTCCAGAATCATGTCCCCGATGAGACGTCCCATCTGGACGAAGTCCGTCGAGACCGTTGTAAGTCCGTTGAGTATTATCTCGCTGATTGGGGACTCGTTGTAGGAGATTATCGCTATGTCTTTGCCTACAGCGAGTTCCTTTTTCTTCGCGAGCCGCGCCAATTCGATGAGCCCGAAATCATACTGTCCGCTAAGGAGCAGGTAGGCTTCGCCCTTGCGGACATTCTCGGGAATCACGACGTCCGAGTAGGTGACGCGTATCTTGTTGTCCCGGCAGAAACGCGCGACCCCTTTCTTTATTTTCTGTGCATAGAGACTCGACGGGAGAGTGATCACGTTCAGTCTGTTGTAGGCACGGAATGAATCAAGCCCGTCTTCAAGTCCCTTGATTATGTCGTTCTCATAGTCCTGATAGACAGCGCCGTAGTTCCCGGGAATGCTCCGCATCCAGTTGTCGAGCATAATCAGCTTGCGGTTCGGGACTTTCCCCAGCAGCGCGCATACTTTCTTCTGAGTCGCCGCGTCAAGCGGAAAATGCGGCGTGATGACGTAATAGTCGAAGTTGTCGGGATTCTCATTCAGAAAATATTCGAGCATGTCGATGTTCTGTTCATGCAGACGTATCGTAATCTCCGCATGCTTGTCGATTCTTTCCGCCATCGAGTCGAAGAGGAGCTGCTTGTATGTGCTGAGCTTGTCGAATATCGCCAGGACCTTGATCTTGTGTGTCTCCCCGTCCTTCCTGATGAAGAAGCCCTTGCCCTGCCTCGGCTCCACGCACCCCTTGTCCCTCAGTATCGTGTAGGCCTTCTTCACCGTCTCCTTCGATATTCCGTGTTCCTCCGCCAGTTCGTTCATCGACGGCAGCATATCCCCGTCCTCAAGTTCTCCCGCGTCAATCATTGAACTGATTTTGGTCACAATCTGCCTATATACCGGCGTCAGCGAATTTTTGTCTATGGAAATGTTTTTTTTCATAAAAAACTGAAAATTTGCTTTGAATTGTCAATAATATGCTATCTTTGTACCACAGTACACCACAGTTGAAGTGTGATTTGCTTTACTGTGGTACTGTGCACAAGGCTGCAAAGTTAAGAAGATAACCGCATATTTATGAAACACTGCCAGATAAAAATGAAAAAGATTGCATTGACATTGCTTGCGCTCTCGTTTTCGGCACTTGTGTCGTCGGCGCAGAAACCGATTGCTTCCTCCGTGACCTGGGACAACATCTGTACTCATCCTGCTCCGCTGCCCCTCGTCGGTCATCTGCAACCACGGAACTCCGACCTTTCGCAGCCGTCGTGGTGGAGCGTCGGATGCGAGACGATGGACCGGGACTATGCTCATTTTGAAAAATTCAAACAATATGTTCCGCAGACCGGCGTCGGCTATGCCAGGCTTCAGAGCGGATGGGCAAAGACCGAGCAGAAGAAAGGCAAATACGATTTTGAGTGGCTGGACGCCCATGTTGACGGGCTGATTGAACTTGGAGTTCATCCGTGGATGTGCCTGTGCTACGGCAACCCGGTCTATTCCGACCACGGTGCCGACCTCGACGCGAATCTTTTCCCCGACGGCCCGATTATGGATGCGTGGCTGCAGTATGTGAAGGCCGTAGTAAGGCGCTATAAGGGAAAGGTGACCATGTACGAGGTGTGGAACGAGCCGGACCACAGGAAGGCGCTCGACTCCTACGACCTGTATGCCAATCTTTTCGTGCGCACGGCTGCGGCAATCAGGGAAATTGATTCTGACGTGAAGATATGTGCTCTTGCCTCGACGAGTCCTGACCGCAAGTACATAATGCAGGCGGTGAACGCCATTGCCGCGAGGGGAGGAGTGAAATATATGGACTACATCACCTATCACGCCTACTGGCCGATTCCGGAAAACACCGTATATTATGTTGAGAAACTGAAGGCCGAACTTGCGGAAGTCGCTCCCGACACACGGCTGCTGCAGGGAGAGACCGGCTGTCCTGCAATCTTAGAGTATGGTCATGCGCTGAACGGGTACGAGTGGGACGAATATCGTCAGGCAAAATGGGATCTGCGGAGCATGCTCACCCACTGGGGCATGGGTTGCCCTTATTCCGTGTTCACGATGACCGACCTGAACTACGGCTGGATGATTCAGTCCTTCGGGCTGATTCGCACCAATCTGCGCGGCGAGCCTGTCTATATGCGGCCTAAGTTCCATGCCGTGCGGAATGTCACGGGCCTGATTACCGGAGACATTCGTCCTTCGGATGCCGTGAGCGTCGAGTCGCAGTGCGG